>JAPLTI010000029.1 GCA_026398285.1 Verrucomicrobiota bacterium | reverse complement strand
AGCCTCTCGCTGAGATCGGCCAACGCATCTATTCCGCTCCCGAAATCACCCGATGGACGCCGGGTTACGATCCAGAACATCAATGCGGAAATGACTCTTCTCGGAGACAGCCTCCGTGTGAGTTCCTTTGAAGCGGTGGTGGAAGGTATTCGCATCCGATTAGCTGGAGAGGTTCTCAATCCCTTCTCCTTGCAGATACCTGAGCATCGGCCAACCTCCAATCCCCCTAGGCAGGATCCACCATTTGAAAAAATTCTGAGCGCCCTGCGAGAGACATCCTTTCCGCGTGGGGAGTTGCTTATTCAAGGAAGCTTTGAAGTCGATGCCGGCAATCTTGAGTCGCTGAAGATTCCGGAATTTTCGATCACCTGCCCTTTGCTGAATACAAAGGGAATATCGTTTTCCGAACTCAAGATCCAAGGTGAATACAGCGACGCCAGACTTCGTGTGCCGATTGTCCAAGTAAAGGATGCCGACGGTATGCTGCAGGCCTCTGGCGATTGGGAGCGTGGCACTTCCCAGGCGAGGCTATCCATTCGTTCCACACTCAACCCTGCCCCCCTACTCACAGCCTTCATCGGTTCGGATAAACAGAAAGACGCCCCTGGCTTCCATGGTGCTCCACAGTTTGAATCAGAAGTCACCGCCGATTTCACAAAGGCTGATGCGGGACTGCGGGTTATCGGAAGTTTTCTGGCACCCGGCATTACTTACAAGGGGATCGAACTTCGCGAAGTCGGCTGCAGTTTTGCCTGGGCCGATCAACGACTACATTTGCGGGACATTTCATTTCAGGCCAAAAGAGGATCATTTGATGGCAATCTTTGGATCGCGCCAGGCGACTTCCGATTGCAGGCACACACGACGATTCCGCCGACGGATTTGAGCCCTTTGGTGGATGGTCCCACACGCGAGTTCCTTGATAAAATGGAGATCGCAGACCTTCCGGAGATTTTCCTCTCACTGCGTGCGCCGAAGTTGGATTTTGCGGCAATGAAGGGGATGGGGCGCCTGAAACTCGGCCGCACGGCGATGCGCGGAGCCTGGATTGATTCTGGCAATGCGGACCTGGAGATCGCCGACAGCTGCGTGAACTATAAAAACATCGTCATTCTAACCGGTCCGGGAAAGGGCACGGGATCGTTTGCTTATGATGTCGGCCGTCAGGAGGTCCGCCTCGAAAACATCCGCTCCACGCTCATCCCTTATGATGTGTTGATGTGGATCGATCCGAAAATTGCCAAGACGATTAGTCCCTATCGCTTTCGCTCGAATCCGAATGTCTCCGTCCAAGGAAAAGTGCACATGCGCACGGCGACGAAAAACAACCTAGCGATACAAGTCGAGTCGCCTGCCGGCATGGATTATGATTTGCTTGGCAAGACGCTTTCCTTTGGCAAAACCTCGGCGAAGGTTCTCGTCATTGGAAACAAGGTGGACGCCCGAGTGACACGCGCTCCGCTCATGGGAGGGGATGTTACTCTGAAAGCCGATGTGTCGATCGATCCGAAGACACCATTTTTTACGGCGGATGTTCAATTAGAACGGGTGAACTTTTCAAAGCTCACGAAACTTTATTTCGACTACGACGACTCGAAAGGAGTTGTCAGCGGAAGCTACAGCTTCAAAACTCGCATGGGTCAGGAAGAGCTCATGACAGGAAATGGAAGTATCCGCATCGAAGACGGGAATGTCTTTGCGATTCCGACTCTCGGCCCGTTCTCAAGCATCCTTGGAGGAATTCTGCCAGGTGTTGCCTACAATACCGCCCGACTCGCGACGGCGGATTTCACTGTCGCAGACAAAAAAGTCAGCACCAAAAATATTGAGATTGCAGGTAGTGGATTCTCGATGTTCGGCGACGGAGATATTTACTTTCTAACCGGCAAACTCGACATGGACATGAGACTCAATGCTCAGGGAGTGCCTGGAATCGTCTTTTTCCCTGTGAGCAAACTTTTCGCATACCACTCGGACGGCACATTCTCCAACCCCGGTTGGTCGCCCAAAATTATTCCGCGCTTACCTGTCTTCAGTGGTGGGAAAAAGCCTGAAGACCGCAACCCATGAAGAACGCCCGAGCAAACGCAGCAAAGGATCTCTACAAGCAGCTTCGACGCCTCACATGGGAGGAACTTTGGGGAAAGCTTGTGACCGATTTTAATAACGCCGATCAGGTCTCGCGCTCTCAAAATGCCGGTTTGGTCCGCGCCGTGGGAGTTGTCTTCTCGGAGAGTGGTCCCCAATCGCGACTCAATGAAGTCGCTTCATGGCTGCGCTCGCTTCTGAAGGATTCGGACGAAAAAATCCGCCGATATGCAATGGCCGCGTTGCCGAAGATCGGAACGGGTTCCGCAGATGAGGAGGCCCTGATCGAACTACTCCTTAAATCCAATCCCCCGGAAAGGGAAAAAAAATATGTCGCCCGTGCCCTGGATAAAATTGGCGGCAAAGCCACATTGGAATTGGCCGAAGAACTTCCGGCTCAGACCGCCCTCAAGGTCAAGGCCAGCATGGCTCGGGAGGAGTCACCCTCGGGGATTCTCTTGAATGAAGTCGTTCCAGTTTTTTCAGGTCTTCGCATCCACCTGCGTTGCCGCCGAGGACTCGAATCATTCGTCCGACAGGAAATGCAGGCATCGCCGCAAGCGGGTCGACTTTTTGAGTTCAAGGATTCGCGCCCCGGCCTTGTGGAGCTGGTCCCTCGATGCGCATTCACACTCTCCGATCTACTATCCCTTCGATGCTTCGCCACCCTCGCCTTGGTTCTGGGAACGATACCCAAGCCTGATGCGCGTGAAATCGCCGAGATGATCACAGCTTCGCCGGTTCGTGGCCTTTTTAAAAAACTCACACAGGGGGCTATACGCTACCGTTTGGAATTCCCATCCCTTGGCCACCAGAGAGGTCTGGTTCGTGATATAGCCAATCGAGCCTACGCCATGTGCCCCGATATTCTGAACGATGCTCGAAGCGCTCCCTGGGCGGTGGAGGTTCACCCGCATGGCAGGCACTTTACCGTTGAACTCCGTCCCCGCCTGTCGCCGGACCCCCGTTTTTCCTACCGCAGACTTGATGTTCCCGCTGCCTCGCATCCCCCGCTCGCAGCTTGCATGGCCCGCCTCGCGGAGGATTCGGGCAGGGATGTTGTTTGGGATCCGTTTTGCGGATCTGGATTGGAGTTAATCGAACGCGGACTCCTTGGCGGGGTGGTCAAGCTCTTGGGGTCAGACCAGAGTGCGGCAGCCATCGATATTTCAAAATCGAACCTTGCTGCATCCGGCCTCCGCGTGAAGACAGATTTTTTTCATGGAGACTTCCGGAATGCCGGCGTTGCACCAAATTCGATAAGCCAGATCATCACCAACCCTCCGATGGGACGCCGGGTTCCGATTCCCAACCTTGCAGGCTTGATCGGCGATCTTTTTCAAACAGCGGCGAGAGTCCTCCAGCCCGGCGGCGTTCTGGTTTTTGCAAACCCTCTTTCAACCCGCCTTTCAGACCTGCGCCTCAAGCTTGATATAAGACAACGCATCGACCTGGGAGGTTTCGATGTCCACCTTGAGCGCTATATTAAAATCCATCGGTGAGCTTTTTAAAATCCACTTTAATAATCCTCTTCCTCGTCTCGCTCTTGGCAGGCCCGGCCAGCGCACAGCAGACCGAAAAGGCGAAGGTGTTTTATGCGATGGAAACATCATCCCTCGCGCAGCGCCGCACTCCGAATCCTGCCGTCGTCCGGCGCATGGTGGACAACTTGGTTTGTGCCACCACTGGTAAACCCAACCCGGCTGCCGCCTGGGCCTCTCTCGTCAAGGCAAGCGACCGCGTAGGCATCAAAGTCGCGGCCTCTGGCGGCGCTGTGAGCGGGACGCATCCGGCCGTGGTCAAAGCCATAGCCACGGGGCTCATTTCGGCAGGCGTTCAGCCGTCGAACATCATTGTCTGGGATCGCAACCTTGATGACCTTCTTGCTGCAGGTTACTCGCGCAATGACCCGCTCTACCGCTTGAGATGGGTCGATACCGCCACAGGCTACGACACAAAATCACAAATCACCGCACCTGTCATTGGCCGCCTGATCTGGGGAGACAGCGTTTTTGGCGACCGCACCGGTTCGCGAATTGAAGATATGCTCGGCGGCGGAGAGCAACTCAGCAGCACGAGCTATTATGCCAAGGTTCTGAGCCAGGAAGTGGACAAGGTCATCAATGTCCCCTCCCTCACCGATAGTTTTCTCACTGGAGTGAACGGCGCGCTGGCCAATATGACCCTCCCGAATCTCGACAACTGGCGGCGATTCACACGCTCGCCGGACTTCGGCGACCCCTACCTCGCGGAAATCTACGCCGATGCCATGATTCATGGTAAAGTCGTTCTCACAATCCTTGATGCCCTTGTGCTGCAATATGCGGGCGGACCTTTCCCAAATCCCGGTTTCCTGGTGGACCATCACTCGATCTTTATGAGCAAAGACCCTGTGGCGATCGATGCCACGGCAGGGCGACTCCTGAACGAAAACCGAACTCCCTCGCGGCTTCCTTCGCTCGATAAAATGACGCTCTGGTTACAAAGCGCCTCGGCGATAAATCTCGGCAAGCACCGCGAAGAAGAAATCGAACTCATCCGCGTCGGAGCCCGCCCGGAGCCACCTGCCGGGTTCAAACAATCTGCTCCGTCCCAGCCTGAGGTTCGCTGATTTTGAACTCCCCCGTTTTTCAGGTTCCATTCGCGCCCTTGAATTTGCCGGATCTCTGGCAGCAGGATGCGGTGCGTCACCTGAAGACTGGTGCGGATGTAATCATTGATGCCCCGACAGGTGCGGGCAAGACGCGGGTCTTTGAGCTTTTTCTGAAAACACCAGAAGCCGCCCGCCTCGGGCAGGCCGTTTACACAGTTCCAACGCGCGCTCTGGCAAACGACAAATGGAGGGAATGGAAATCCCTCGGATGGAATGTCGGCATCGCCACAGGCGATCTCGCGGAGAACCTCCATGCCCCTGTCTTGGTGGCGACATTGGAGACCCAGCGCGAGCGCATTCTCAGCGGAAATGCACCCGGGTTCCTCATTCTCGACGAATACCAGATGCTTGCGGATGCCCAGCGAGGATTGAACTCCGACATGGCCATGGCTCTTCCTCTGGCATCCACCCGGCTCCTGCTCCTGAGTGGTAGTGTGCGGAACCCTGCAGATATCGCGGAGTGGCTGAAAAGGCTCGGACGGCGCGTGGAGTTGATCCAAGTGAAGAATCGTCCGGTTCCCTTGGACCAATTCCCAGTAGAGAATCTGCCACGCGTGCCGGATTCGGTGCATGGCTTCTGGCCAAGAGTGGCTGTGGCTGCTCTCCATGCAGGACTCACGCCCCTTCTGCTTTTTGCCCCGCGACGACGCGACGCGGAAAAAATGGCGACACAGATCGCCGCAGCCCTGCCTGTTGACAGCCCTCTGCTCATGGCTCCGGAAGATCAAAACCTGCTCGGCCGAGACCTTACGCGACTCCTGCGGCACCGCGTTGCCTTTCATCACAGCGGCCTCCCCTACTCCGCCCGCGCCGACTGGATCGAACCGCTTGGCAAAGCCGGGAAGCTCCATGTCATCGTCGCCACCACCGGCCTCGCGGCGGGGATCAATTTCTCTGTTCGTTCCGTGATGGTCACTTCGACCAGCTACGGAGATGCGCGCTTCCAACGCGAACTCCGCTCGGACGAGTTGCTACAGATGTTTGGCCGAGCGGGACGAAGAGGCCTTGATGAACGGGGCTTTGTTCTCACTGCGCCGAATCTGCCCGGCCTGTTGGACGCATCCCCTCGCCAACTCCGACGGGTAAATCAAATGGATTGGCCAACCCTGCTACGGGTCATGGAAGCCGGAGCATCCGATGGCAGCAGCCCCCTTGCCCGCGCCGCGCTGGTTTGCGAGAGGCTTTTCAGCCGACAGAAGATCGCGCCTGATTTGGCAAACGCTCTCGGAACATCACCATCCAGCGAGCGTCATGGGCCAACGAGAGTCGAGTTTCTCGGTCTCGCCGATTGCTGGCATCCGCTCAAATCCGCTGTGGAGCAAATGCGACCTCTCGGCCTCTGTCTCGCACGCCACAAAGAACGGTGGATCCCCGCGCTGCGCGACCCACACAGCCTCGAATTACTGCCCCACGGCAGAGCCTGCAAAATCCCCGAAGGACGTAGTTTTGCCTATGGGAAGGAAGTGTCCATCGCGCGTCTCGCGGGGACCAATTTTGAGCCGCTTCCGTGGATTCAAAAACTCCTCGGTCTGCGAAAAACGGAGACATTCACCGAAGACGAATTGATTCGCGATATCATCCCGCTGCTGGAATCCCAGTGGTCCCCTGGTTTTTTTCACTCCACCGCTTGCCATGGGGCGAACCTCATGGCGCGCCTTTCACTCGCAAATATTCCCGTCAGCGCGATCATCCTCCCTGATGGCACCGCGCTCCTCGATCCTCCCCGGCGACGGGTGAGTTCGTCATTCGAAGTTGGGGAGTCCCCCGTATTCAACCCTGCGCCGGGATCCGCAGCATACGCTTGGCGAAAACTGGGTCTGGTGGATGACTGCGGTTCACCGACTCCACGCGGTCGGCTCTTCAGTCGTTTTCAGGGAGGCGAGGGTCTTATGGTCGCCGCCGCTCTGGAGGATTTGGCCTATCCGGTTGAAGACATCGTCACCCACTTGGCCAACCTGCGGGGCGGACCGCGCTTCATGGATTTTGCTGATGGCCCGAGCCATCGTCTGGCGGCCGTGGCGCGGGAAATTTACGGCCATATAGACCATGAAGGCTACCTTCAGGGCGGCCTCTGTCCAGGGTTCGGCGAGGGCGCATGTGAAGCCTTGTCTCTGCACAGAAGCGGCGGAATGCGTGCTCTGGAAAAAGAAACCGACTCTATCCGCCGAGGGGATATCGAGCGTGCCATACTAGAGTGGAAAAGCCTACTCCGGCACCTTCTTCACGCAGAAGATCCGCTGTTCCCACGATGGGATGAGCTTCAGGCTGCAGCGAGGCAGGCGCTTGAAAAACCTGTCTCATAGAAAACCTGCCCACTTCTTGAATGCGGCGCGGGCGCTTGGCTCGAGAAGTGGCAAAACTTCTCTGGCCTCCCGAATCAACTCATCCGGCACCGCCCCCGAGTCCACGAGATAATCCTCAGAGTCCCTCACCAGCTCCTCAAAAAGCGCAGGTGTCATTTCCAGATGAAACTGGAATCCGTAACAATTCTGGCCATGGCGAAACATCTGATTCGGCGTGAGGGCGGTGGATGCCAACCGAACGGAGCCATCGGGAATCTCAAAGACATCGCCGTGCCAATGCGCCGCACCGAACACTCCCGGAAGTTCCCCAGCCATGGGATCTGCTGCAGCATCCCGTGTGAGTGTCACAGGAAAAAAACCAATCTCCTTGCGCTCCGCCCGCTGCACCTTGACTCTGAGCGCCCGTGCGATCAACTGACCACCCAAGCACAAACCGAGGACTGGTTTTTGGGATGCCAAGGCTGATCGAACCAATCCACATTCGCTCTCCAAGTAGGGATACAATTCGACATCATAGGCACTCTGCCCCCCACCGCCAAGGACAAGCCCATCGAAGCCCGAGGCATCACTCGGCAAAGGCTCGCCGGCATAGGGATGAATAACGCACAACTCGATACTGAGTTCGGCAAGCACTTCAGCAACGAGACCTGGCTTGTCCACATCCCCGTGCTGAATGAAGAGAACTTTTTTCATGTCGAAAAAGCTCAGCATGCCAGTTTCTGAGGGGAAACTAAAAAAAGCCGCCTTCGCCTGTATTTCTGCATTGCCAAGGGTGCAGAGAATGGAAAAACTGCGCGCCGTTCGTCCGGACTGCCGGCACGACATTTAACACCATGCCCAAACTCTCAAGCCCTATGCCAAGTGTCACCGATGACGAAGTAGCCGTGGATCCAGCAGACTACGCCCGCGCTGAAATCAATGCCTCGCTGAAGCCGAAGCAAAAAATCGGATTTTTCAGGGAAATGATCCGTATCCGGCGCTTCGAACAGACGTCACTCAAGTATTACAACCAAGGCATGATGGGTGGATTCCTCCACCTCTACATCGGGCAAGAGGCGGTAGCCGTGGGAACCGTTTCTCTCATGGGTAAAAACGACCATGTCATCACAGCCTACCGCGACCACGGACACGCCCTCGCTGTGGGAATGGGCATGAATGAATGTATGGCAGAACTTTTTGGAAAAGCGACTGGTTGCTCACGTGGCAAGGGAGGATCGATGCACTTTTTCGCTCCCGACAAGAACTACTGGGGCGGACACGGAATCGTAGGCGGTCAGACCCCTCTCGGGCTGGGACTCGCTTACGGGCTCAAATACAAAGGTCTGAAAGGCTGTGCGCTCTGTTTCATGGGCGACGGCGCGGTGAACCAAGGCGCTTACCACGAATCCCTCAACCTTGCCGCCCTCTGGAAGCTTCCTGTTGTTTACATCATCGAGAACAACAAATACTCGATGGGCACAACGCTCGAGCGCTCCTCAGCGATGAGAAATTGCCTCGCCGAGCGTGCTGATGGCTATGGAATCGTCTGGGATATCGCCAACGGCGAGGATCTCTACGAGGTGCGAGCCAAGACTGCCAACGCCATGCGCCGCGCACACGAGCAATCGCTCCCGACCGTTCTCGAAGTCGATACCTACCGCTACTACGGCCATTCAGTTGCCGACGCGAATGCCAAGAAATACCGCTCGCCCGAGGAAATCGAACGCTACAAGACACACCACGACCCGATCAGCCTCTGGAAAAAACGCCTCATGGACGAAGGCGTGCTCACAGAAGCCGAGGCCGAGGCGATCGATGAAGCCGCGAAAGACGAAGCGGACGTAGCCGCGCAGTTTGCGATCGATAGCGACTCTCCCGCACCCGAGACAATTTTTGAGGACGTCTACTGGGAAGTGGACAACAAAACCGAAGCTGGCTCGACAGGTCGCCACTTCTTCAGCGAATAAACAAATTCCCGCCACCCGCTTGGGTTGCTTCTTTTTTTCTGATCGAAACGATTTTTTAGAACACACCGCACCATGCCTCTGATCACCTACCGCAAAGCCCTCAATGACGCCCTCGCCGAGGAAATCATCCGTGATGAAAATGTCGTCATCATCGGAGAAGAAGTGGCTCAATACAACGGCGCCTACAAAGTCACCGAAGGACTCTGGCAACGCTTTGGCGACAAGCGCGTGGTCGACGCCCCGATCAGCGAAGCCGGCTTCATTGGCATGGGTATCGGCGCCTCCATGCTGGGCGTCCGCCCCGTCATGGAACTCATGTTCTGGAGCTTCGCCTATGTGGCGTGGGATCAAATCATCAACAATGCCGGCCAGGTTCGCTATATGAGTGGCGGTCTCATTAATTGCCCGATCGTCATTCGCGGCCCAGCAAACGGCGGAACAAATGTGGGCGCCACCCACTCGCACACGCCTGAAAATTTCATAGCCAATACACCCGGCCTCAAAGTCGTCTGCCCTGCGACCGCTTATGACGCCAAGGGACTCATGAAGGCGGCAATCCGGGATAACGACCCCGTATGCGTGATGGAAAACACCCTTCTTTACGGCGAGTCTTGGGAGGTTCCCGAAGAGGAATATGTGATCCCGCTCGGCGTCGCCGACATCAAGCGCGAGGGCACTGATGTGTCGCTCATCGCCCACGGACGCGCAGTCATCACAGCCCTGAAAGCCGCAGAGATTCTCGCCGCCGAGCATGACATCAACGCCGAGGTGCTGGATCTGCGCTCGATTCGTCCGCTCGACGAGGAAGCCATTCTCAATACGGTTCGCAAAACACACCGTGCTGTTTTGGTCGATGAGAACAAGCCTTTCTGCGGTGTCTCCGCCCAAATTGCCGCGACGATCCAAGAAAAAGCCTTCGACGATCTGGACGCGCCGGTGCAACGCGTTTGCTCACTCGATGCCCCAGCCATCTACTCGCCAGCCTTGGAAAATCTCCAACTGCCCACCGTGGCCCGCATCATCGAAAAAGTTCTACACATCCGCTAAGACAATCCATTCCGACTATGAATCAAATCACCATGCCCAAACTGAGCGACACGATGCTCGAAGGGACGCTCATTAAATGGCACAAAAAAGCCGGCGACAAAATCTCCGTTGGCGATGTGATAGCCGATGTGGAGACCGACAAGGCCACCATGGAAATGGAAGCTTTCGATGATGGCACCATCACAGACATTCTCATCCCGGAGGGCGGAGTCGTCAAAGTTGGCCAACCCATCGCCAATCTCGAAGGTGGCAAGAAAAGCGCTGTCAAATCCACCCCCTCCGCTGCACCTGCCGCATCCGCTCCTGCTGTGACCGCTCCGACAACTGCGAAAGCAATATCAACGACCGCAGCAGATGGTTCCCGCGTCAAGGCCTCTCCTCTCGCAAAGAAAATCGCGCTCGAGCGCGGAGTCGATCTTTCAGGCGTTCAAGGAACAGGTCCTGGAGGCCGTATCGTCGCTGCGGATGTGCCAGCCACGGCATCGGCACAAGCCCGCAGCGCCGCTCCCGCAGCGCCTCGCATCGAAGTTCCCTTTTCGGACTCCGACACCAAGACTCCTCTTTCTGGAATGCGCCGGACGATTGCGGAGCGTCTCCTCGCGAGCAAGACACAGATTCCTCATTTCTATCTTACCATCGAGATCGATGCGGCTCCGCTTGCCAAGCTCCGCAAGGATTTGAACGCCGCCGCCGAGGCTGCCGGAACAGCCAAGGTGACAGTGAACGATTTCATCCTCCTCGCCGCCGCTCGCGCTGCCAAGCAGCACCCGAAAGTCAACGCGGCATTCGCAGGTGATTCCGTCGTTGAATACGGAAGCGTTGATTCGAGACGCGCAATCTCGCTCACTCCGCGAGATCAGCACCGCCGTGAAGGACCTAGCCGTCCGCGCCCGCTCGAAAAAAATCAAACCCGAGGAATACCAAGGCGGCACACTCACCATCTCAAACCTCGGTGCCTATGGCATTGACAGCTTCTATGCGATCATCAATCCACCGCAGGCCGCCATCCTTGCAGTCGGGGCGATTGTGAAAAAACCTGTCGTCAACGCACAGGATCAAATCGTGGCAGGACAGCGGATGACAATTTCGCTAAGCGGTGACCATCGCGTTGTGGACGGCGCCGCAGGCGCGGAGTTCCTCGCCACGATCCGCAAAAGCCTTGAGTCACCCACAAGCTTGCTTTTTTAAATTATCAAAATGCAGTTGCGGTCCGGACATCCGGACGCTAAACACAACACCCTTTTTTACGCTCACCAACCACACATGAATCATAAAGGAAGAATCGTTCAGGTCATCGGCCCCGTTGTCGATGTCGAGTTCAGCCCAGCAGACGGTGCTCTGCCCAAAATTTACGACGCGCTCGAAATCGACTTCGAGGTCGGCGGCGAAAAACAAAATCTCACACTTGAAGTGCAACAGCACCTCGGTGAACACTGGGTTCGCTCGATCGCCATGAGTTCCACCGAAGGTCTCACACGCGGCATGGAAGTAAGTGCCCTCGGCACTCCAATCTCTGTCCCCGTCGGCGAAGGCGTTCTTGGACGCATATTCAATGTCACAGGCCAACCGACCGATGGACGCGGTCCCGTGCCCCACGAGAAAAAATATCCTATCCACCGCAAAGCCCCTCCTCTTTTGGAGCAGGACACCAAAGCACAGATTCTTGAAACCGGCATCAAGGTCATCGATCTCATCTGCCCGTTCACCAAGGGCGGCAAAGTGGGCGCCTTCGGTGGAGCCGGCGTTGGAAAGACCGTCGTCATCATGGAACTGATCAATAATATCGCCAAGGGACACGGCGGATATTCCGTTTTTGCCGGTGTCGGCGAGCGCACACGTGAAGGTAACGACCTTTACGCTGAGATGAGTGAGTCCGGCGTTATCGTGCAAGACGATCTCTCCAAATCCAAGGTGGCGCTGGTTTACGGCCAAATGAACGAGCCTCCAGGCGCCCGTCTTCGCGTGGCTCTCTCGGCACTTGCGATGGCTGAGTATTTCCGCGACGAAAAGAATCAAGACGTCTTGCTCTTCATCGACAACATTTTCCGTTTCTCTCAAGCAGGCGCCGAAGTCTCCGCCTTGCTTGGCCGCACACCGAGCGCCGTGGGCTACCAGCCTACCTTGGCCGCTGAAATGGGCGACTTGCAGGAACGCATTACCTCGACCACAAAAGGTTCGATCACCTCGTTCCAAGCCGTCTATGTGCCTGCGGATGACCTTACGGATCCGGCTCCGGCGAATACCTTCGCCCACTTGGACGTGTCGCCCAGGAAGTCATCCGGATCCTTCAGCGCTACAAGGACCTTCAGGACATCATTGCCATTCTCGGTATGGACGAGCTTTCGCCCGAAGACAAACTCACCGTCTATCGCGCCCGCAAAATCCAGCGCTTCCTTTCACAGCCATTCCATGTCGCCGAAATCTTCACCGGCACGAAAGGCCAGTATGTTTCCACTGCCGACACGATCCGCGGCTTCAAGGAAATCCTCGAAGGCAAACACGACGATGTTCCCGAAGCCAACTTCTATATGAAGGGCGGCATCGACATGGTGAAGGAATCCTAAGCTCATGCTCCGGCTCGAAATCGTCACTCCCGAAGCCAAAACCTACTCCGATGATGTGGATTCCGTAGTAATCCCCGGCATCGATGGTGAGCTTGGCGTGCTTCCGCTGCATGCCCCGCTCATGACCCAACTCGAGCCAGGAGAACTCCGCGTTCTTAAAGGCGGCCAGGAACTCCGCTTGGCCGTCGGCGAAGGCTTCGTCGAAATCACTCCCGAAAAGGTCGCCGTCCTTACCGACATGGCCGTGAAGGAAAGTGACATCGACGAATCCGCCGCCGAGGAGGCAATCCGCCGTGCCGAACAAGCCATGTCGGGCGAGAAACTCACCAATGAGGAATACGCAGCCAACAACGCGGCCCTCCTCCGCTCCCTCGCTCTCATCAAGGTCAAACGGCGCCGTCATCATGTTTAAGCAGGTCGATTGATCCTCAGGGTTAATACCCTAGTTTGCATATATTTTTCAGACTCTATATTACTTTACGCAAATCACGAAACTTTGGTGTGATAAAAACGCATAAAATCAAAGGTATTTGGGCTATAGATATATGAATTCTTGTAAAATTCGAAAAAACCGCTTCTCTCAATCAGGCTACACGCTTTTTGAGATCATGTTGGTGCTCGGCATCATTGCCGTGCTGGTGGGATCGGCTATTTATATGTTGGTGGGAAATATCGATGTCGCCAAGGAGCAACGCGAGGATAGTGATATCGAGGCCATTTCCATGCAACTCCGGACCTACGAGATGCTAAACTACCGCATGCCAACGACGGAACAAGGTCTCAAGGCACTGGTCAACCAACCCACCACCGAACCTCGCCCTCGCCGTTGGAAACAACTCATGAAGACAGTCCCCATTGATCCTTGGGGCAATGAGTATGTATATCGCATTCCTGGCAAGGGCGGCGCAGCATTTGACATTTACTAGCTCGGACCCGATGGCAAGGAGAGCGATGATGACGCCGGAAAGAACAACTAAGCATATTTCCCGAAAAATCTCAAAATGCGTTGGATATACACTTTTTGAGATTCTTCTGGCTCTCGGAATTGTCGCCGTAGTTCTTGGGGTCACCATCCCCATGCTAATGAATTCATTTGGCACGACGGAATCTGAGCAAATATCACAGAGCATCGAAAAACTTGCTCAAGAGACGCGCCGAAGTGCAGAAGAAAAGGGAGAAACTCGCCGTCTTCAAATTCGAGAGACTGGCATATACGCAGGAAAAGGGGTTCAATCTTTAGATCTCCCTCGCGACTGGAGGCTGAAAATAAAGCGTTTCACTGATAACCGCTTTCGAAAGCCAGATAAACTCGAATTCTGTGATTTTAATAGCGCCGGAATCTGTTATCCAATTCAAATTCAACTGGTAAATCAAAATAATTCCTTTGTTTTGCAATTCGATCCATTAACAGCCTTGATTGTTGAAGAGAATGAGTAAGAAAGGGTTTACTTTATTCGAAGTGCTTATCGCATTAGGCGTCTTTGCCTTAGCGGTGACAGGATTAGCATTAGCCCTTCAGTCGGCAGTTGATGCGGCACTGAATGCTAGAAGCAGAATGCTTGCCCGCACGATTATAGAATCAAGACTTGCGGCGGCCATGGCTGATCCCCCGATGAACGGCAAACGCGAAATCGATGCTCGCTCAAATAATGGAATAGCCGTGCTTGAAACATTTGAGCAGACCGAAATCCGCAATCCTGATGGAACAATTCTGCCGGGAATGTGGAAGCTAATCGTGACAGCCGGCCCGCTTCCTGGTGGAGGCAAGGAACGTGCTGAAATTCTGGTTTATAAACCATGAATAGATTTATTTCTAAAAGAAATCGCTCAGGGTTCACGCTTTTTGAGCTCATCATGGCTCTCATGATTCTCGGCTTGCTGAGCGGTGCGGTTTACTCGATTTCAACAGCTGCCTTAGAGACAACCAAAGCCGTGATTTCTGAACAAGCTGGATCAAGACGTTTGGAGGCGTTTTTGAAAGTAACACGAGATGCCTTTTCAAATCTGCCGGCGGATGGGAAAGTTTATTTTCGGTTGGCCAAATCCTCGACGGGCTCACCCATTCCAGAACTGGTTTTTATGGAAACATCAGGAGCTTTTGGTGTTTCAAGTCTCGGCGGAGGCTCACTCATACTTGCTGCAAGACCTAGAGCGGATGGAACACGCACATTCTCTCTTCTTCGCCTCCCACCAAACTCCCAGGGAATCGAGCTTGAACGACTTCGCTCGCAGGGGGCCTGGGTTTCCCTGTTACCCGGAGTTGAAAAGGTAAAATGGTTATTTTTTAAAGGAGGCGAGTGGATTGAGGAATGGCCCGAAGGCGCAGAGCGTTTGAAAATGGCGCGTCTGCAATTTGAGTATGACAAAATGCCAGGTGCTTCCATTGATGTCATCTTTTGGATCCCCTCCCTTGTGCCTCCGCAGGAACCCCCAAAGCAGAATGCACAACCCGTAAATCCGAAATCACCCGACTCTGAAGGCTATGATGTCAAAATCACAAATGAGTCCTCCAGAATCAATCCGAACTACTGGATTCAACTTGGGAATCGTTCCTTGTTTACACGCCTCTTTAGTGACTGGGGAACGGAAATAACCGCTAGCGATGCCGCGATTGACTGCCTTACAGACTGGATAGACGCTGATGATTTTGTCCTCATGAAAGGGGCCGAGCGCAGGGAATACGAACTCGCGGGCCGCTCAGGGTATCCAGCCAATCGACCGCTGAAGCACATTCGTGAAATGGAAGCAATCCTGAATCTTTCATCATTATTATCCGCAAAGCAAGGCTGGCAGGATGACTTTACTATTTGGTATAGTGGAAAAATTAGCATCCAATATGCCAAAGAACCACTTCTCAAGGCCCTCGCCGAACTCACACCCAATCAGTGTCAATCGCTCATCCAGATGCGATCAGGCCTTGATGGGGTTGACAACACGGCGGATGACCGAAAGTTGGAATCGATCGAGACGGTGGCAGACTTACTTGGAGTCGGAGGCAAGCAGCGCGCGTCCCTGCTGGAGTTTTTCGACACCTCGGGAGATTTGCGCCGGATTGAAAGCACTGGCTGGTGCGGAGGCATATCACACAAGATTGTCGTCATCGCGCCGACAGGGTCGCCTGGACAAATTATGAGCTGGGAGGAGCGATGAAACAACACACTCCCGATGCGGTGCTCAGGCCCGGCGCGGAAGGCTGGGAGCTTTGGAAATTCCCTCTCAAGGAAACTCCCTCGCTGGATCAGGCATTTTCAGAAAAGTCGCTGGATACTTTTGCGAATGTGGTGCTGGCTCTGCCTTCGCGCAGTGTTCTGTCCATGCCATTGTGGATAGCTTCGCAAGGCGATCCTGCGGAATTGGCCGAACTGGAACTGACAAGCCGACATCTCCTTCGAAAGGACGCTCAAGTTTATACAGTTCCCGTCCTGGAAAAAGAAGGACGCACACTGGTCTTGGCCCTTGCGGCGACGGATGACGAAACACCCCACGGATACCTCAAGAAGGCTAAGAATTTTGAGATTCCTGCGAGGCTATTTGATCCGGCTGGAGCCGATGTTCTGGTTTGGCAAGAACAGGGTGGTCTGTGCTTCGGCATTTACCGCGAAGAAAAGTGCGTCTTTTTTGCTGCGACGGGAGATGCAAATCCCGGCCCAGCTTTTTGCGGTTCCATCTCACGCACGGCAATGAGACTGAGATCAGAAGGCGTCATCACCCGCATGCCTGCCAAGTTGCGCTTGATCGGAGATTTTTCGGAGTCGGATGCCGCGTCCGTTGGACACACGCTGCGTTTGGATTTTGAAATTGAAACACAGCCTCCAGCTCCCGTTCTGCCAACAACCTTGAGTGCTGTGGCGCCTCCCACGGCTCGCGAGGCATTGCAGTCCCGCTCCCGCCTGAAGCGTCTGGCTTCTTTTGCCACAGCGGGTCTGGCCATCTACGCAGTGGTCTTGTTTTTTGTTGCCATCGACCTCGGTTGGCAACGCTTCCAATTGCATAGGCTTCATACCGAGTTTAAGTCCATTGAACCGGCGTCAACGAAAGCCCAGCACCTTGTGACCGAGTGGAAACAATTTCGATCCGCCATCGATCCGCAGACCTTCGCGATCGACCAATTGGCCGCTGTGGCCAGCGAAATCCCAGGCGAGCAGGTTCGATTAACCCAATACAACTACGACAAGGGCCGACTCTCGATAGCCGGAGAGGCCACTGATGTCTCGCAGGCTTATGAATTTTTTGAACGGGTGAAAAAAGCCCAACTCTTACAAGATTACGACTGGACCTCTGGACAACCGCAGTTGGCGGGCCGCAACAAAGTGAGGTTCGAAATGGAAGGAGCACGACCCGATGCGAAAACTGGCGAAGAGTGAAACACGCTTGCTCCTGATTTTTGGTGCAGCCGTCTTTTTGGCGGTGAATCTTTTTGCCGTTCGGGCCTGGCTGAACCACCGAGCGGGTGTTTTAGCCGCCATCTCAGAGACGCGTTCAGAACTCTCGACATCCCGCTCTTGGATCACCGCAGCCGAGGCACTTGAACCTGCTCACGACTGGATGCAACAGCACCCCTCGCCTATCGAGAAACCGGATGCCGTTAATACCGGACTTCTCAACACCGTTCGAAACATGGCTGAAAAATCCGGCCTCAAGATCGCAGAGGAAACCCTTCTCCCCGGGGAGGAGGCCGATGGAGCCCGCGCGGCGGTCCTTCAGACAAAAATCACAGGCCCCTTCTCGGGAGTGGCGACCTTTTTATTCGATATCCAAAATCCAACCTCCTGGCGCTCCGTAGAAAAAATGATGATCCGCAGTGACAACGAGCCGCCCAATGTGGTTGTGGAAATGGAAGTCCGCCAGTATTTCCGCTCTACGGATTCCAACCCTGCGCCAACCACCTCCGAATGAGAATTCCGCTCGCTATTCTAATTTTTCTGGCAACCACCGCTTTGATGCACGGAGCGGACGATGCGCCTTGGATGGAGCAGCGTTCGATGGAAAAGTTTCAGGTCCTGCTCAACCGCTCGCCCTTTTCCCTTCCCACAGCGGAGGAAAGCGCCCCGATGGCCGACCGTTTTTTTCTCACAGGAGCGGCTACCATCAACAACGAGGCCGTGGTTTTTGTTCTAGATAAAAATACTCAGGGTCGCCACATGCTCGGTGCCAAGCCGGATTCCGCCAATAACCAACTCCTCGACTACAAGCCTGATGCCGACCCGAAAAACATGAGCGCACGCATTCGAATCGAAGGCCAGGAAACAACTATTCGCTATGCCGAAGTCCCCGCAGAGGCTCAACCCGCACCACAGATGCCAATGAACCCTCAATTGCCTCAGCAGCCTGGAGCCCCACAGGCACCAGGCGCTGCAGCCGTTCAACCAGCCAACACAAATGGAAATGAACCGCCACGACGCGTCATCCGTCGCCGAGTGATTTCCGGCCAACCACCAGCCGCCCAGCCCGTCCCTAATCAATGAAAAACAACTTCATTCCTGTCATTCCCGCGCTCCTCCTCTGCGCGATGCCTCTTGGAGCCCAGACACCGCAAGTCCTGCCTCCGGGGACACCGGTCACCCCCACCCTGGCTCCACCAGCGGCACCTCGCCCGGCGGAATCTGTTAGCATTACTTTCCCGCGCAACTCGGTGCTGGATGTCATTTCCTTTTACGAAACACTCACCGGCAAGCGTATCATCCGCGACTCGAATCTCGCCGGTCAGGAACTCTCGATCATGGTCGCCAAGCCGGTCAGCCGAGAGGACGCCATCGCGATTATTGAGAGTTCCCTCTTGATGAACAATTACAGCATCGTTCCGGTGGATGACCAAACGATCAAAATCCTCGGCCCGAGTCGCGCTCCGCGCACGGAGGGTCTCCCCCTACTGAGCGAGATTCAATCCCTACCCGCCGATGGCGACAAGGTGCTGAGCTTTTACAAGCCGCTCTCCTTCATTTCCCCGGAAGAAGCCATCGCCGTCGTGCAAGGCGTCGTGCAGATCAACGCCTACGGTTCCGTAGTTCCCGTTCCAAACACCAACGCGATCATCCTCACGGACAAAACCCCCGTCATCCGAAAGGCTCTTGGAATTCTCGATCTGATTGATGTCGAACCGGCCCGTGTCGTCACGGAGTTCGTCCAACTCCAGCGCGCCAATGCCGAACGCGTTGTTGAAATCCTAGACGAGATGTTCGGCAAGGAAGATCCCGCGAAGGCGAAAGGCGCCAACACACAACCTCAGACTCCCGCCAACCCACAAAATCCCGAGGCCCCTCAAGCCGCAGGAGGAGCCTCTGGCGCGCGCTACGAAAACCGCCTCATTTCTGGAAAGGCAAAATTCCTCGCTGACAAACGCACCAACCGCATCCTCGTCGTAACCCGCGTGGAGAATTACCGCTATGTTCGTGATGTAATCTCTCAGCTCGATTCCGCCGGAAATTTCGAGCAACCCTTCACCCGAATCCTCAATTATGTTCCAGTCAACGATGTTTTTCCGGTGCTTACGGACATGCTCAGTGACGCGGATTCCGAAAAGCAAGGCGGCACCGGACAAACAGGCCAAAACGGATCAAACAACAATCCCATAAACCAAAACAACAACAATAATTCCTCTGGAGGTCTCGGCGGCATGGGAGGCGACGGCATCAGCAAACCGGATCGCCTGAGTAATGAATCCCAGCAAGGCGCCCCACAATCCGCCACCATCGGAGAAATTCGATTGATTGCGGACAACAACTCAAACAGCATCATTGTTTTCGGCCCCCCCGAGAGCAAGGCGCGGGCAAAACAAATTCTGGATCTTCTGGATACTCGCCCCAAGCAGGTCTATCTCGCAGTCGTCATCGGCCAACTGCGCCTCACCAAGGGCGTGGATTACGGAGTTAGCTACCTCATCCGCAACAAGGGGTTCCAACCGCTCAATAACCTCCTTGGCAATAGCGACGCCAGCGGAGCAGCCGCCACATCGCTCAGCCCAAGTCTCCTCCCTAACAATGTGTTCCCAAATGCGTCATCCATAGTTAACCCCTCCTCGCTGGCAACAAATGGCTTATCCTCCCTCGCCGGACTCACCATTTACGGAACCATCGCGGATTCGGTGGATGTCTTTGCCCGCTTCTTGGAAAACACAGAACGCTTCCGCACCCTCTCACGACCCGTCATCTACACAACCAACAACCGCAAGGCCACGATCCTTTCAGGTCAAAAAGTGCCCGTCCCTACACAATCGCTCACCACAGCCACCGGCGGCGGCATTAGCGGAAACGGCAGCGCGATCACTTCAAATATCCAATATCAGAATGTCGTTCTAAAGCTTGAAGTCATTCCGCTCATCAACTCCGACCGTGAGGTCAACCTGATCATCGCCCAAACCAACGACAATGTCATCGGCACTGACACTATCTCCGGTAACAAGGTCCCCATCATTGCCACACAAGAAATCACCACCAGTGTCCGTGTTCCCAATGGCGCAACAATTGTGCTGGGTGGATTGATCTCAGAAGACAAGGAACGCAGCCTGGAAGGCATGCCCTACATCTCGGAGATTCCAGTCATCGGCTCGCTTCTCGGAGGACGCACACAGTCCAAAGTCAGAAAAAATGAGCTTATCGTGATGATCCAACCCTTCGTTGTGGATTCGAATCATGATATGATGAAAGCCAGCGCCTATGAGGGTGACCGCTCGCCGCTCGGTCGCGATGGGCAGGCCATGACTGCGCCGATTGCCGAGCAGAAAACCCCACCTGCTGTCTGGACTCCCACACCGCTGCCGCCTGAGAAAAAGAAAAAGTTCCGCTGGCCTTGGACAAATGATCAATACAACTGACGACCTCCTTCGCCTGGCGGAGCTGGCGGGTTCAAGCGAACCCGAGAAGTGCCGCGATGTGCTCGACCGTGCTGCCTTTGCCCAGCGGTCTCCCATTGCCGCGTTGCTCGATTCCAAACTCGTTCAGGAATTGCCTTTCCTCAAAGCCCTCGCCTCTGAGCTGGGCATTCCTTGGCGTGAGGAGGAGGATGTCGCCCCAATCGAAAATGTGAGGGACAAATTCCCCGCCCGGCTTGCGCTGGGGCAGATTGTTTTGCCCGAGGCCGCAGTGCCTGGCGGTGAGTTGAGCCTATTGACCTTTGATCCCTTCGACTACGCGACATGGCAGGCTGTGACCCAGCACTGGCGCGGTCCGGTGAGTCTCGTCATGACTTCGCGCAGTCGCCTTGTGGAGACGCTCAAGAAAACCTACGGCGTGGGTGCCGATACCTTCGAAGAACTTCTTGAGGGACGTGAGGACGACCTACCCGGCGGAGCCAAGGAGGAGGTCAATGTGATCGACGAGGATGACTCCGAAGCCTCGGTGATGAAATTTGTGAACCAAATCCTGCGCGAGGGACTCCAGCAAGGCGCGACCGACATCCATTTTGAACCCCTCGGCCATGACCTCCGCATCCGCTACCGCATCGACGGCGTCTTGCAAGAGGTTCCCGTCCCGCAGCGCATCAAGATGCTGCAGGACTCTCTCATCTCCCGCCTCAAAATCATGTCCGGCCTCGACATCGCCGAGCGGCGGCGACCGCAGGACGGGCGCATCGCACTAGAAATCGCAGGTGCACCGATCGATGTGCGCGTAGCCACCATTCCAAGTGTGAACGGCGAGAGCGTAAGCCTGCGTCTTCTAGGCCAGCAACAATTCGACTTCTCCGGCCTCGGACTCGACCCCGAAAATGAGAAACGCATCCGCAACCTCATCTCCATCCCCAATGGCATCGTTCTCGTAACAGGCCCCACAGGCTCGGGAAAAAGCACCTCGCTCTACACTTTTCTGAGCGCCATCAATTCGATGGAGCGTCGCATCGTCACCATTGAAGACCCTGTCGAACACAAGCTGAACGGCGTGATCCAAATCGCTGTAAAACCCGAGATCGACCTGACCTTCGCCACCGCGCTGCGCAGCATCCTGCGCGGCGATCCAAACATTGTGATGGTGGGTGAAATGCGTGACCTCGAGACAACGGAAATCGCCATCCGAGCCGCACTCACAGGCCATCTGGTGTTTAGCACACTCCACACCAACGATGCAGTAGGAGGGATCACGCGTCTCTTGGATATGGGCGTGGAGCCTTTCCTTGTAGGCTCCGCCGTCCGTGCCTTCATCGCACAGCGCCTCGTCCGCCGTCTTTGCAAACACTGTTCCCAACCGGGCGAGTATAAATCCGAAGACCTTGCGGCCATGGGCTTCCCGCTGGAGTGGGCACACAAAATCCGTCGGCCAGTCGGCTGTCCGCACTGCCGCAATACGGGTTTCTCAGGCCGCACAGCCATTTTTGAAATCTGCCAGATGACACCTCGCATGCAGGAACTCATCCAACGCCGATCTCCAGCGAACGAACTGCGCGAACTCGCCCTCCGCGAGGGCATGGTCCCGCTTCGCAAGGCAGGCTGGGAAACCGTATCCCACGGCGTCACCTCGGTGGAGGAAGTCGTTCGCGTGACATCCAGCGAACTGCAGGTCTTGGACGAGTAGCAGGACAATGGCCGACTTTTCCTACAAAGCGAGCAACGCCTCGGGAACGGTGACAACGGGAACCATCGCCGCCAATTCTCGAAGCGACGCCTACCGCCTTCTCCGCAATCAAGGCCTGCAGCCTATGAGTGTCTCGGAGAGCGGAGGGGCTTCGACCACCAGCAAAAAAGAATCCGCCGCAGCTGGCAACGATCCCCTACCCCGCCTGAACACCACCCAGTTGCTCTATTTCACCGAAGAACTCGCCGAACTCCTCGAGGCAGGACTCAAGCTTGAAGGCGCCCTGAAAGTCATCGAGCAGCGGCAGGAGAAATCCGGCGTCCAACCCATCGCGGCCCGCCTTCGCCAGCGAGTGCGCGACGGTTTCAGCTTTTCAGCGGCACTTCAGGAATGCGGAAAAACTTTCGATCCGCTCTACTGCAATTTGGTTGCCGCAGGCGAGGTCTCCGGCGCGCTTCCTCAGATTCTCAAACGCCAGTGCGCCTACCTTACGCTCATCGGCGACCTTCGCCGCCGCGTGGTGTCATCCCTCCTCTATCCAGCCATCGTTTTTTCATCCGCGATTGTCCTGATGTTTGTCTTCCTGACATTTCTCGTTCCCCAGTTGTCCGTCCTACTTGGAAAAACAGGCCAGAAATTGCCGATCATCACCCGCTTGCTCATTTCCGTTAGCGAATTCTGCGGCCAGTGGTGGTGGGCGATCCTCGCCTTCATTGGCATCCTCGTCCTCTCCGCCCGCGCGGCAGTGCGCACCCCTGCCGGCCGGGATTGGTGGCATCGCTCGATGCTCGACTTTCCCGTTGTCGGCCCCGTCCTGCGGGCAAAGTTCTACGCGGAAATGCTGCAGACCCTTTCGACTCTGGTCTCAAACGGCGTCGCCCTGCTCCAAGGTCTGAACCTCATGACCTCCGCGACGATGAATGTTTTTCTCAAAGACCTTCTCATGAAAACATCTGCCATGGTCGGTGAAGGCACCAGCCTCGCGACCGCACTGCGACGCGTCGGTTTTTTTCCCCCGGTGCTCATGGATATTCTGACTGTCGGCGAACAGACGGGCGATATCGCCACAGCCCTCGAGCGTGCAGCCAAGCGCTTCGACCGCGACCTCACCACTCGCATCTCGCATCTCACCACACTCGTCCAACCAGCGATTATTCTTTTGGTGGCATTGTTCGTCGGCATTGTGGCCTACTCGATGATCGCTGGCATCCTGACCAGCGTGAGCTCGCTGAAATCCCGATAAACTCTGGCTCGGGGGTTTTTCCCGATTGAACTCCCCGTCTGCAACCGATAGGTAGAAGAGCGAAATGCCAACAGATATTTTGCGCTCCAATCCGCTCCGCGAAGGCCTTGCTCAACGCTCGATTCCAGATCCCTGCACGCTCGTGATTTTCGGTGCCACTGGCGATCTCACGCACCGCAAACTCGTGCCCGCGCTCTACAATCTCGCCGCCGATGGGGCCCTGCCGCCTGCCATCAATGTTGTGGGATTCGCCCGCAGGGACAAGTCGGATGAGGTTTTCCGCACTGAACTTGAAGAAGCGGCACGCAAATTCTCCCGCCAAGGCATCAATGACGACCTCTGGAAAAATTTCGCATCGACCATCTGCTATCACCGAAGTGAATTCGATAAACTCGAAGGCTACGAGGCCCTGGCACGCCGTCTGGATGAGATGGATGCCACCCGTGGCACTGGTGGAAACCGCCTCTTCTACCTCGCTGCAGGCCCCGACCAATTTGAGGTCATCCTGGAAAATCTCCGCAAGAGTGGCCTCAACAAATCCCGCGCAGGATCTTGGAGTCGCATCATTGTGGAAAAACCCTTCGGCACCGACCTGCCAAGTGCGAAGCGTCTGAATGATCTTGTCGAAAATGCATTCGACGAGTCCGAGACATTCCGCATCGACCACTACCTCGGCAAGGAAACCGCGCAGAACATTATCGTCCTCCGCTTCGCCAACGCCCTCTTCGAAGCGATGTGGAACTCCCGCTACATCGACCATGTCCAAATCACAGCCAGCGAACCGCTCGGCGTGGAAGGCCGGGCCGGCTACTACGAAAAATCAGGCGCCCTCCGCGACATGGTGCAAAATCACCTTCTTCAACTCCTCTGCCTCACTGCCATGGAACCGCCCGCCGGCCTTGATGCCGATTCGATCCGTGACGAGAAGGTTAAAGTCCTGCGCTCCCTGCGCCCACTCACGGGTGACGATGTTTTCAAGCATGTCGTCCGCGCCCAATACGGCGCTGGTTCGATCAACGGCAAGCGCGTTGCCGCCTACCGCGACGAAC
>JAPLTI010000034.1 GCA_026398285.1 Verrucomicrobiota bacterium | reverse complement strand
CTACCACAAGAATCCGTCTGGCGTCGGCCCTCATGATGAGCTCGCGAATGTAAAGACCCGCCATGATCGTCTTGCCTGCGCCGGGATTGTCGGCAAGCACGAAGCGCAGGGGCTGGCGTGGCAGCATCGATTCATAAACCGCCGTAATCTGGTGAGGCAGTGGGTCAATATTCGATGTGTGAACGGCCATCATCGGATCGAAAAGGAACGCGAGATCAATACGCTTTGCCTCCACAGCCAACTTGAAGGCTTCCCCGTCCCCATCAAAACGCCATGGATGCGCAGCAACAGCCTCCGAAATCGATTCGCAATCGGCATCCGCAAGAAGGCGCTCTTTTATTGATCCATCAGGCAAACGGTAAACAATCTGGAGTGCCGCGTCAGAAATCTTCACAGCAGCAATCACCGAAACAATCTGCGTCGGCTCAACGCCTACAAGACTCATGCCCGCTTGGATGGATGAAAGTGTCATTTTGATTTCTCTGCTTCGTAGTTCCCAAGCACCTCGCCGAGGACAACGGTGTAGTTGAGGTTTCCATGCTCGAGGTCTACATCAGGTAGAAAATCCTCGTCCAGCGAACCGAGAAGCGCAGGCACATCAGATTCATTCCATCCAGCCTCCTTCAGGAGAATCACCGTTCCAGCAACGGTGCCACTGGCGAGGTAGTGGAGATCCACAGCGGCAACATCCTTGCCCTCGCGCTGTGCAAGGAAGCGCTCGGATGAGACCGTGCGGAGTGTGCGTTTCCAAGAGAGATTCATGAAGTGAGGAGAAGTTGTGTGGCAGCGATCCCAACTGGAACAGCAGCGAGGAAGACAAGACAGCCCGCGCCAGATTTGCGATAGCCAACTCCGGTCCCGGGGATGCTGAAGTTCGTGTATTTTTTCCCACGCGCCGTTGTGCCAACACGGAATCCTCGCCCCCCGACAGAATAGCCCAAGCCAGACTTGCTCAGATTCACACGGAACGGGCCGAGATTAACAGATTTGCGATAGTAGAAGCCCATGTAGCGTCAGAATTCATCCAGGCCCGAAAGGCGGTTCTCCATATCGTCAGCCGTGCTTGCCACGCATTCGATGAGGGGCGAAAGCTGCTTGGCAGGCAGTGAGGCAAATGCGGTCAGGCTAAAAATGACAAAGTGCTTTTTTTCGTCAGGGTCATGCATGACGGACCAGCCACCATGAATCATCTCGAAATTCTCCCGGAGCAGGAGATTCGCCGTGCGTGCTTCAAATAGACCATCAGATACCAGAGCGCTGGAAAAAATCTGCCGCAGCTCGACTCCCATGAACCACTGGGTGTGAGAGCCGATGTAAACAGATTGGGAGCGACCGGAATCGAGCGCATAATGAATTTCGTATTTTTGAGAATTCGGCAGGTAGTGGTAGGGAATATCCAGCTCGTCGAGTGCTGCAGTAACACGGGAATCCGGAGAGCAGTCTTCTGTATCGGTCTGTTGGGAATCTTGGGAAGGTTCAAAAAACATGAGAGGAAAAAGCAGACATTTTGACTATTTCAGCGTTTCAGGATGCAGTGGGCAATATGTATCGTCAGCGTTTTATCGGGAGCGCAGGTGTGATTGCCCCATACCAGACACAACACATGTCCGCGTCACGGGTGAGACCGGCTGGAAAGGTCGTTTCTCAGGCACGAACAAAAATTCACTCTGCCACTCAAAGCCTTTCTGGAAGAGCCTCTGAGGGCGGATGCGAGTGAATGAGGTCTCGATGATGTGTAGGATTTTGGTGATCATTTCACCAGTAACCCTAACAACCTCGGTCAGACATCCGCTGGGGGAGGGAAAATTTTCTGAAAAAAACTTTCGTGTGCCTCTATGGCCCCGACTACTCCCCAAAATGTCTGGCGAGTTCCGATGGCTGGAGGTCTATTCGAACACCTGTTCCATCCTGCGGATTTGTTCAGCGAAGGCTTTGGGTTGGCGCTCTTGAAATTTTCGGAGGTTTATCAACTTCCATTGGATGCCTGGCAATTCCGAGGCGTGGGGGCAATGCAGCAGCCCCCAATCGGGATTGGCGCGAAGCAGGCTCAAAAGAAAGTTTTTATGGTCGCTGGTGAGCCGCTTCATCAAATCGGATCGAAGGCGGGAACGGGTTTCTATCAATTGCTCCAAGGGCACTGGAACCGCTGCCATCCCGGCGAACTGTTCCTCGTAGGTCGCTGAGATGTCCTTGTCGCGCGCGTCAAGAACCTCGTAGGGCGGTTTATCATGTCCGGACAGATAAATGACGAAGCATTCGATCATGGCGTCCGTGAGTCCCTCGGCTTCGAACAACCAATGGACATCGAAAAGATCCCTCGGGTGCTGGCGGTCCAGAGCCGCCACGAGCTTGGGTTGACCTCGATTTTGACCATCGTGGAACCCTCATCGATTAGCAGTTTTGTATCGCCCATTTCCATGTTGCCCACTGTGCGCGTGGAGAGTCCGGCTTTTTCGAGACGCCTGGCAATGATTTGGAGACTTGCCGTGATTTCCTCCAAGGCCGTTTGCCTCGGGGTAGCGCGGTTCATATAGACGAGATCGAGATCGACCGATAGGCGAGGCATTTCACGGACGAAGAGGTTGATGGCCGTGCCTCCTTTGAGCGCGAAGGGGGTTGCTTCGAAAACATCCGGAGCAATGCGAAGCATCAACTTCACGGCCTCGATGTAGGTTTTATCCATTCTTGAGAATCAATAGGGTGCCGTCCTTCAGTCGGGTGATCCAGCGACTTTTGCTGCCGGTCTTTATTTTGTGGTCCTTGAGAAGTTGATCGACATCCACAACGGCGGTTTCGCGTGCCCATGTGAGAAAAAGTCGAACCGCCTTCACACTGGTGCAGCAGGCCAGGAGTCGCCCTAAAAGTTCAGTGCGGAGGTTGCGCAGACCATCGAACAAATTGCGGGCTTCTTCCAAATCCTGATGAATGCCGACCTGAGACAGAAGCTCAAGGACGGCGCGTTCCGGCACGGAGACCTTGAGGTTTTCCAAAGCTCCAGCTGGAGTCGAAATGGTCTCGTCATTCAACAAGGAAGGCTTCCAATCAAAAAGCTGGGTGTGAACAAATCGAGCGCGGAAACGAGATGTGAACCACTCAGGCAGGAGGAAGCGGCTCTCACCCCAGAGAATCCAGTTTTGACGGAATGCGAGGTTGTGGCGAACCCCATGCAAATCGAGCGCGCTTTTGCCACCTACATGCAGGCCGTGGGATTTTTTTTGGAGGAGACGAATGCAGCTCGGTGCGTCCAGCGAGTCGGAGGGATAGGCATAGACTCCCGGACCCAACCTGATGAGCCAACCGCTTTTCACATATTGGGCGGCCTGCTTGGCGGAAATCTTCTGAGCAGCCAGAGCCTCCAAATCGAAAGGAGCCCCGTGGGGTATGGCCGCATAGAGGTTTTTGATTAGAGAATGCCTTTCAGTTCTCTTCATGAGCAAATAATAATGCATTTTCTAAACAATCTGTCAATGCATGTTTAGGTTTTGATTCAAAATTCTATCATGAAGAAATTCTGAAATATATTTTTCAAACAACGAATATTGGCATGGAATCGCTGATTGAGTGGGCAAGAAGCCCGTCGACTCGTTGAAAGAGAAGGCCGGCTGGTCAAATCCGCCGCCTACCACCTCGGATATCGGCATCCCAACAACCTCAGCAGGAAGCTGAAAGAAGAATAACCAATGTGAACTCGCTAAACAAGACATCACGGCAAGCCCCGAAACGTCCCCCAACCCTGCGCTCAATCAGAAATTTGGGTCCGGATAGGAATCCGACACTCCTCAGATTGCTTTTCGGCCGCAACCTCACTCATGTCTTTTTTTTTCAAAACAGATGTCTCGATTTTCATGACTGCCTTTCATTTGAAGCAGACACGTGTATCATTTTTCATAACAGCTGTTCTCTCGGAGACAACTCGTGTTATCAAATCGATAACTACTGTTCTCTCGAAGACAACTCGTGTTATCAGATCGATAACCGCTGTTCTCCCGGAGACAACTCGTGTTATCAAATCGATAACCGCTGTTCTCTCGGAGACGACTCGTGTTATCAAATCGATGACTGCTGCTCTCTCGGAGATAACTCGTGTTATCAAATCGATAACTGCTGTTCGCCCGGAGACGACTCGTGTTATCAAATCGATAAGAGCTGTTGTCTCGGAGACGACTCGTGTTCTCAAATCGATAAATGCTGTTCTCTTGGAGACGACTCGTGTTATCCAATCGATGACTGCTGTTCCCTCGGAGACAACTCGTGTTATCCAATCGATGACTGCTGTTCTCTCGGAGATGACTCGTGTTATCCAATCGATAACCGCTGTTCTCTCGAAGACAACTCGTGTTATCAAATCGACGACTGCTGTTCGCCCAGAGACAACTCGTGTTATCAAATCGATGACTGCTGTTCTCCCGGAGACAACTCGTGTTATCAAATCGATGACTACTGTTGTCTCGGAGACAGGCTCCGACTTACTCGAATCTACCGCAGCGGAAGCGTCCGTAAACGGGTTTTTTGCTCATCGATCACCAGAAGAGCGCCGGACTCAATTTCCGAGCGACACTGCAGGATGATTCCGGCAACGCGTCGTCGAGTCCCGAAATTTAGTTCATCTCCCAAGCGCAGCAGGATCGTGCTTGGACCGTTTGCCGCCGTCTCAAAGAGGATTTGGGAAAAGTCCAAATCCTGTGTGAGAATAACCAAGCCCTCAGCTCTCGCGTGGGCGAAGATTTCATGATCAGGGGCATTTGCTGCACCCACTCGCGACCAGTGAGTGGCATCTAATCCCAATTCTCTCAGCGATTCAGCCCATTCTGGACTGAGGTTCATATCAATGAGGAGCCTCACGCAACGGCCTCAATCTCGCTCTCATTGGCGAGCATAGCCGCATATTCCAGGCACGCGTCGATATCTTCCTCTTCGAGGTAGGGGTAGGCTTCGAGGATGCGCCGCTTGTCGTGATGCGCGGCGAGCAAACGAAGCACATTTGATACGGTCACGCGCGTGCCTCTAATACAGGGATGCCCTGACATCACGCCGGGATCGACGGTGATTCGATTGAGCGGCCAAAAAGATTTCATGCTCGGAACTTTACCGCATTTTGGGAAAAGTTCCAATAGCCTTTTTGCGTTTTTCGTTTCCTTCTGAAACTCACGATCAAGCGACCTTGGCATCGAAAAGAAAGGGCTTTTTGTCGATTTCAGAACGGAGCAACCAAAAGGCTTTTGTCGCCTCCTGTTTTACCGCTGCCGACGAGGAGATCACCAGTGAGCTCCAAGCCCTCTTTGCTCGCCACAACGCCGGAACTGCCCCGAGCGCGAAGGCAGTGTTTAAACCGACCAGGAAATTCCACACGGCCCGTCACCGAAATATTCCACCCCGCATGTAATACATTCTATTCATTGGAGGAAATGACTGCTGTCATCTCGGAGATGACTCGTGTTCTCAAATCGATGACTGCTGTTGTCACGGAGACAACTCGTGTAATCAATCAGTTAGCGCAGGTTTTCAGCATTTCCATGGACTACCTAATGTATGCCGACTCCTGTTGCTTTTGCTACACCTATGACAATCGCTGCCTGATCTCCGCCAGCAAACGACGACCACGCTCGGGATTTCCCCGGTTTTGACGAGCTGCAAAGCGAGCTTCCAGTTGGCGCTCCGCGAGGACATGGGTCACGAAGTTGTCAAAAAGCCTTTGCACACTGGTTCCGGACGCCTTGGCCGCACCCAGTAGGGCTTTGTGCCGTGATTCATCGCAACGATAGGGAATGGTTTTCATCGATTTTTTTCTAAATGTTGCAGGGGCGTCACAACTTCAGGCAAAGAAAAACGCAACTCACCCCGTTGGAAATCTCGCAAATTGTGCGTCACCAAATGCTGGACTCATCTAAAACTCCGGCGCTCGCACCATCCTTCGATCTTAGGGCTGAGACGAAACATTTGTATCCTGCACAATCTCCACTCGTCAAAAATGACATCACCCATGATATCATGCAACGCCGTTTTTCAACTTCTTCATATCGAAGCCGTAAAGCTCAAACAGTGTGACGACCTCAAGACTCAAATCGATATCGATCATTGGCCTGATTCCAGCACCGCGACGTTATCAACCAGTGTTTTCTTCCTCTGCACTGTGTGACGAAATTGTAACAAAAATACCGCTTGCAGGTTTGAGTGTCGTGAATGATGTTCGTTGGCATGACAGCGAACATCTGTTTATCGAGATACGGGATCAAGACCACCATCCAAACACTGCCTGTTGGGCTTGCAGACCGATATTTCTATTCGCTTGTTCGCTATCATGCCATTTTTTGGTTGGGTTCTATAATCCGACCAAAATGGATCAAACACGAGAAAACTAATGAAACGAAAATAATGAACCAACGCACACTCGGAGAGTTTATCAAAGAGCGTCGCCAGTTCCGGGAATTGAGCCAGCGCAAGTTGGCGGAGATGATCGGGCTGAAGGCGGCATCGCATTTGTGCGATGTGGAAAACGGCTACCGTCAACTAGGGGAGGAACACCTACCCCTGTTGGCGAAGGCCTTGGATGTGACGATGGAAGAGCTGCAGAACCATGATCCGCGTGCGCCGCTGACGCAGGCGCAGAAGCTGATCGAACGGGACCCCGCCTACATTACCAGCCTCAATAGGATGGTGCGGATGGCCGGGGAACTGTCACCACAGGAAATTGAGAGGCGACTGGCACAGACCAATCCGGTTGCGGAGCCAGCGCCCCTCCAACCCAAACCGCAACCGGACGAACCATAGAACATGCGTAGTTATTACATTCCCGATAGCGTCCTGCCGCAGAGATACCATTTCTCCCGGCAGGACATTGAAAAAGCGGCCCGCGATGAATTGAGGCAGGTCGAGTGCCTACCCAAGTCCCCGGAGCCAATAGACCTGGAAAAATATCTTTTCCGGCGACATGACAAACTGGAACCTCAATCCACTGACCGTCTGGCGACGGGCGTATTGGGAGCGGCCGACTTGATGAATCCCCGCAAGCCGGCGATCTGGATCTCGGAAGCGGTCTTCGACGGTGCGCCTGCGCGCTATCGAAGCACCTTGGCGCACGAGATCGGCCACTTGGTCCTCCACGCCTCGCTCTACATCGACGAGGAATTCCCTCGCATCGTGGCCCAATGCCGGGGAGGTGCTGATCTGGCAAGGGGCTTCCAATGCGGCATCGACCAGATCAAGGAGCAACCACAGGCTCCCCTGCAATCGGCGCATCCGCTCTTCCATCTCGAATACCAAGCCAATCTCTTCATGGTGGCGATGCTCACACCGACTCCACTCGTGCGCAGATGCGTCGAGCCATGGACATACACCACGACTCGGCGCGATGGCTCGCGGATTTGTTCTTTGGATGAATCCGCCCGATCCGAAGCGGTGGCGCTGGTCGCGAAGACGCTCCAAGTGAGCCTCGAGCTTGCGAAATACCGACTGGAGGAACTTTTCCCGCCATCTCCGGCGCAAACCCTTTCCCGGAAACCCAACGACCGCCCGGCGCAGAGTGCGTCCGGGAGTTTCGGCGTCGTTTCAGGGAAAACCCAACAAACATTATGGTAACCACCATAACCGGCACGCTCTCCGACACCGAGCGCGATGCTTTTGTTGAAGGTGTCTCCAGGTTGGAAGCCTCCCTGTCGTCCATCGACTTGGTGACTCTCAGCCTATCGGAAGTCAGCCGCTTGTCGAAAGCCGGTCCTGCATCGGCCTCATTCGTCACGGATGGCTTGGAACTCGCCAGTCGCAACCTCGACTTGCTCACAGCCAACATGAACCCCGACGAGGTGAAGGAAAAGCTCCAGCTGATTCGAAACCTCGATGTGGTGACTGCTGTCCTGAACGGGCTCTTGGAAAAGCTGGCTCACACGGCCATGGTGGCCAAATCGGAGGCCTACGAAATCGCCCGCACCGCCTACTTGCTCAGCAAGCGTAAGAAAGTGTCAGGCATTGTCGAAAGCCACAACAAACTCGCCAAGAGATTCAAGAATCAAGGCCAACGGAAGACGGCTAAAGATTCTGCGGATCCCGAGGCGCAGTAAAAGAGAGGGCCGTCTTCCTTGCGGTTGACGGCCCAGTGTTAGTAACGGCGGCCGGGAGCTTGAACCTTCCGGCCGCCAACCTTTGCGGTGAGGTTACTTAATTCCTGCATCGAAACGTGGCAAGCGATTTTGATTCAGAAAATGCTGGGTTGCTGCGCGAACATATCGCGCAAATCGAACGGCCACGGATCTCTTGCTCAAGATCCGTAGCTTTTGCTGAAACGCTTGCGGGACTCGGATTCGGGCTCCGCTGCCGCAGTGGCTTGCTCGGGCGCTGCTTCGACGGCAGGCGCGGTGGGTTGACTCGGTGCGGGGGCGGGATTTTTCGAGGCTTGGAGGAAAGCGAGGCGCAGGTCGGAGAGGACGCTGGTGAGCATCTGGGTCTCTTCGTTGCTGAGGTTGCCCCGGGTTTTTTCCTGAAGCATTTCGATTTGGTCGATGAACATGCGGGCGAACTCGAGATTCACCTCGGGCTGGCCGGTTTGGGGATTCGGCACATGGCCGAGAAACATGGCGGCCTGCTGGGCCTGCATCATGACGAGTTCGATGAAACGCTGGGTCATTTCACCGGAGTGGGTGGCGGATTGGACTTCGGGCATGGGTGGTTAGTTGGTGGATGGTTTTTTGTCGGGCGGAAGCACAGTGGCTTCAACGCGGGAATCCGAGTGGAAATACTTTGCGGCGACGCGGCGTGTGTCGTCGAGGGTGATTTTTTCGATTTCCTCCTTGCGGCGTTTGTGGGCATCGACTCCGAGGCCCATGAGTTCATCGACGGCTACGGCGGCACCGAAGGCGCTGTTGCTTTGATTGCGAATCGCCTCGCCGCCGAGGAGCTTCGCCTTGGCGCGGGTGAGTTCCTCTTCGGTGAGGCCGTTTGTGGCCAGGTCCTGAATCTCGGAGCGCATTTCCTTGGTGACGGGTTCGATCTTTTGCGGATCGGTGCCGAGATAAAAAAGGAAGGCGCCCGGCGCGAGGCCGCAGAATTGGGCGGCTCCGACGAAGTAGGCGAGGCCCATTTGCTCGCGGATGCGATTGAAGAAGCGTGAGCCCAGATCGCTCGAGGCTTCGCTGATCAATTCGAGCGCGATGCGATTCGGGTCGTTCACCGAGGCTCCTTGGAAGCCGAGCATGAGGACAGCCTGTTTCTTGTCCAGATGCGCGGTGGCGGGAGCCAGGCCTGCAACGGGAGCGGGCGTTTCGACATTCTCAAAGGCCAGCGCGCCTTTGGGCATCGAGGCAAAGGATTTCTCGAAGAGTTTTACCACTTCTTCGGCCTTCACATCACCGAAGACGGAGATCACAGCATTCGCGGCGCAGGCGAATTTTTTGTGAAACTCGCGGAGTTGTGCGGCGCCGATGCCAGAGACGGAATCCGGCGAGCCGAGATTGCGCAGGGCGTAGGGATGCGTGCCGAAGAGATTTTCCCGAACGAGATTGCGTGCCACCGAGGTGACCTGCTCCTCGTCGGCCTTGATGCCGGCGATCTGCGTGCGCCTTTCCAACTCGACTTCGCGCTCGGGGAAAGTGGGATTCAAAAGCACATCGGCTAGGATATCGACACCGAGTTTCAGGTCTGGCCGCATGACATCCACCGACACGGTGAAGGAATTGTTACCGCTATCCGACCCTATGCTGCCGCCCACGCCCTCGATATCGTCGGCGAGTTGCTCGGCGCTGCGGGTTTTAGTGCCCTTGAGGATCGTGCGGGAGTAGAGGCGGGTGATGCCGTTTGTTTCCTTCGTCTCGGCGAGTAGGCCGCCACGGAAGACTGCACTCATGGCCACGAGCGGGATGCGGGAGTCCTCGCGCACGAGGAGGCGCAGGCCGTTGGAGAGGGTGAATTTTTTGATTTCGCCAGCTTTGTTTTCGTCCACCTGTGCTGCCTCGGACTTGGCCGCTGGCGGGTTGATCGAAGTGACATTTAACGCCTCGTCGCGAAGGTATTCGCGGGCAACTCGCTGAACATCGGCAGCTGTGACTTTGGAAATCTGGTCAAGGTAGTGGCGGGTAAAATTCAAGTTGCGGGTAAGCATCCAATTCGAACCGAGGTCCGAGGCTTTGCCACGCGCCGTGGTGAGGCCGTGAAGCTGGGATGAGAGCAACGAGCGACGGGCGCGGTCGAGTTCCGCCTCGGTGACGCCGTTCTTTTTCAGATTCTCCAGAATGGCGAGGGATTCCTTCTCGGCGGCCTCGCGCTTGTCGGGATCGGTCACGGCCTGCATGAGAAAGACACCTTCGGACTGGAGTGAAAACATGCCGGCGCCAGCGCTGTGGGCGATTTGTTTTCGCTCGCGGATTTCACGGTTCAGACGCGAACTCGCGCCGCTGCCGAGGATTTCGCCGAGAATTTCCAATGCGGGCGTGTCGGGATTCGTCACGCCGGGCACGCGCCAAGACATGGAAAGACGCGAGAGCTCGGTCGGGAACTCCTCGTGAATCTCGCGGCGCCCCATTTGAGGAGGCTCGGTGGCCACATAGAGGGGCTCGAGAGCCTTGCGGGGAGCGGAATCAAAAAGCTCGCCGAGTTCCTTGTGGATCGCAGCAGCATCGACATCCCCCACCACGACGAAAGTCAGATTGTTCGGAACATAGCGGGATTTGTAGTAGTTCAGGACATCCTCGCGGGTGAGCTTGTTGTAGACATCGAGGTAGCCGATCACCGGATGCCGGAACGGGCTGGTGGTGAAGACTGTGTCGAGCATGAGTTGGGAGCTCTGGCGACCGGGATCATCGAATCCCATGGCGAACTCGCGGCGGATGACTTCTTGCTCTTTAGTGTATTCTTCTTCAGGAAGCGTGGCGTTCTGCATGACATCGGCAAGGATCGCGACGGCATCCGAGGCGCCCTCTTTTGGAACATCGATCCAGTAGACCGTGCGATCGAAGGAAGTGTAGGCATTGATGTAGCCGCCCCGGTTTTGGACCTGCTTGGCGATCTCGCCCGGAGGGCGCATTTCGGTGCCTTTGAAAAGCATGTGCTCAAGGATGTGAGAGAGGCCGGCCCCCATCTTTTCACCCTCGTGGATACTGCCTGTGCCGCACCAGGCCTGCACACTAGCCACCGGAGCGCTGCGGTCCTCCTCGACGATGAGCGTGAGGCCGTTTTCGTAAGAGAAGACTTGGGCCTTGGATTCGGGGAGTGTGAGGCTTTCAGAGGTTTTGGCTTGGGTGTGATCGGGCATAAGAAAAAGGGCAACTGCCATGGTAGCGGTGAGAAAAGGGGATTTCATAGGAGGCTTCCGACCTGCAGGGGAGGCTCGCCGTTCAAAGAATCCGATAAAG
>JAPLTI010000314.1 GCA_026398285.1 Verrucomicrobiota bacterium | reverse complement strand
CTTGGTTCTGGTATTGGGCGTTCTGCCTTTGCATCGCTGCGCGAGGGGCCCAAGTGTTTGCGGAAACCATGGACGGCGCGACCGGCATGAACATCTGGCTCATTTGGAAGGCGTCTTGGTCGTTCATTCCTTTGAAGGCTTTAAGTTGTTCGTGTGAAATCCCCATCGAGGGACCAGTGACATTCATGAATTCCTTGAAGGCTTTTCCGCCGGCCTCTTGCATTTTTGTTTGCTGATAGGCTCCAGCGATCCCACCGATGGCGCTGGTGGCTCCATCGACGATGCCTTTGGTGAGGGCTTCGTTGCCAGCGGCTGTGATTTCGGCGCTGCGGGTTTGGTAACCGGCGAGGATCTGGCCGGAGTTGTCGTTTACGGAGGGGTTGTAGGGCATGGGAGGGATTTCTTGGTTCGGGCTTCTATGCAGAGTGCGCTGCCAGGCTGGAAGGCGCGGCAGGCTTGGGGGCGGGATTCGTATATTGCGCAGGAGACTCCTCGGCCCACTTCGCCACGGAGGGCGATACAGCGGCCGCAAGGGTCGGTTCGTAAGAGAGGAAGGTCATCGCGGAGGTAGTCGGCAGGGATGCCGGTGGCGTCGGAGCGGTCGCGCCGTAGCACGGGCCAGCTCCATTTGTGGGAGCAACAGGCTCCACACCGTTGGCAGTCGTATTCCATATAGGTTTGAAACCGAGGTCGGGGAAAACAATGTCTTCGTAGGGGGCGAGGTGGCTGATGTTGCTGATGCGGGCTTTGAGCTTGGGGCAGTCCACATGCGGGCCTGCATGGCGGTCCACGCAGTTGAAGCAGGTGGGGTAGAAGTCGGCGTTGAGGGATTTGTCGGGGTTGTTGACCCATCCGGCTTCGGTCTTGATGTAGCGGGTGGGGTCTGGGGTGACGCCGTGGTCTTCGAGGTAGGTGTAGATGTCTTTGTCGCTCCAGTCGCGCATGGGGTAGAGGCTCACTGGACCGCCTGGGACATTGCGGATGTCGAGAGCGAGAGGCACATGGCCTTTGATGAGGTCGGTGTCTTCGTATTTGGTGCCGATAAATACGGCTTCCCATGGCCAGTTGAAGTTGCCGGTGGGGCGTTGCAGGAAATCGGTGACGCCGCAGAGGAATCTCTCGCCGGGCTTGGGGCGCTCGGTGCCGAGGCTCATCACTACGGCTGTCTCTCCCCACTGGTAGTATTTGAGCATGTCGAAGCGCATCTCGCCGGTCTCGGTATCTGGGCCGTCGGCGATGGCCATGCGTGTCGGCGGGTAGTCGTAAATGGTGAGGCCCCATTCTTTGATGAGGCGGGTGTTTCATGAGTTAGATAATAACAGCGGCTCCAATCATGCCGACGGCCATTCCGCCTCCGGCAATGCCCATGCCCATCATGTTGTTTTGCGAAGCTCCGGCGGTGGCTCCAGCCTGGATGTTGGCACCTCGCATGGCGGCTTGGTTGTTTTGGTAGCTGTTGTAGATGGAAGCACCCATGTTGGTGTTGGTGTTGTAGAGGTCGGAGCCGTATTGCATCGTGTTGGCAAAGGACTGGCCAATCATCGAAGCGGCGTTGCCTTGGCTGGCTATAGGGATGTTGGATCCGAGGGCTCGTTGGTAGGGGTCGAGGGCGACATTGGCCTGGGCGAGGCCGAGGTTGTTGGCGTATTGGTTTTGCGCGATGCCTGCTTGCTGGCCGTAGAGGGAGCCGAGCATGCTTTGCTGGCCGCTGAATTGGTTGAAATTCTGACTGGCGACGCCTTGGAGGAAATTTTGGTTGGCGTAGTTGGCGTTGTAGTTGGCCGATTGGTTGGCGCTCTGGGCGGCGAGGTCTTGCGAGGAGTTGTATTGCGCGGCGTTGAGGTTGGCCGATTGGTTGGCGAGCCCTGCTTGCTGCGCGTAGCCTGCATCAGCGAGGGCTCGTTGATTTGCGGAGTCGTAGGAGGCTCCAATGGCGGCTTGTTGCAGGCGGGCCTGCTCGGCGGCTTGGGAGAGTCCGGCTTGTTGGTTGGCGAGATCGGCTTGCAGAG
>JAPLTI010000256.1 GCA_026398285.1 Verrucomicrobiota bacterium | reverse complement strand
TTTTCGAGCGGGTGAAGATGATTCTGAACAAAGGTCTCGGTCTGTGCAGGTGGCGCGATCCCCTCGGTCTGGTCCAGGTTGAAGGCGTTGCTCCAGCGGATGAATGGAATCCGGGTGGGGCGTCCATTGCTTCCGAGGACGAGGTTCCCTTGGTCATCCCGCTTCTCGAAGAGCTTGTAGTAGATGACCGGGGTGGCTTGCTCACCCTTCTTGACCTTCCCTCCGAGGTCATGAGCCTGTTTGAAGGTCAGCCAGTAGGGGGATTGAAAGTCACTCCCTCCCAGGATGAGGGCGTTGATCCCCCGGTAGGGGTTCTTGGAGACGATATTCTGGACTCCCATCCAGGGCTTCTGCCACGGGACGGTCCCTTTCATGAGCCGCTCGATGAAGCGGGCCGTGAAGAGCTCGGAGCTCTCCTTGCTCAGAGGGCGACTTCCTCCCGGGCGTGGACAAGGTGGAGGAGGGCTTCCTGATCGGAGAGGCCGAACCGGCGCCGCACAGCAGACGTGAGGTCTTCTCCCTCAATGTTGCCAGTGAAGAGCGGGGTCTCCCCGGCAGGAACCCCACGGTCCACCAAGCTGAAGAAGTAATCCTCCAGGATCAGGGGATAGATCTGCTCGGGAGCCGGGTGAAGCATGGTGGTCGATTGCAATCCGTGGAAATCTGCCTACCGCCAGTTGATCGCGTGGCAGAAGTTCGTAACGAGATTCTCGACCTCGCTCTCGGTGTAATGGAGCGAGAAGGCCAGGTCTTCAAGGCTCTCCCTCCCGATGAGGTCGGAACGGACGCAGTAGAGCACCACGGCAGCACGGAGGCCCTTCTCGGACGGTTCGTCGGCTTCGGCGACCCACTCAAATGTTCTGCCCAGGACATGGCAGATTCTCTCAATGCTATCGTCCCCATCTTGCGGGAGGGGTTCGATGTGTTCGATAGGATGCTGCGTGTCGGCGTAGTGGATGTCGTTTTCGGGTTTTTGGGGTGTGTTCATCCCTCGCACCTTGAATGAAAAAAAGAACCCTAATGCTCCCGACCGGGAGCAGCTTTTCGGAGGAGGTTTTTCCCGTTCGGGAATGATTTGGCCATAATGGGTGTGTTTCAGGACTTGTATTCCCGATCGGGAAGATAGCAGCTTGCAGCGCTGCATATTTCGTGAGATGCTCCCGATCGGGAAGATTCTATTTTTATGAAACACACTCCAAAAGACATCGGAGCCGCAGTGAAGGCCGCTCGCAAGAGACTCGGGGTGACCCAAAGAGATCTGGCAATGACCTCGGGAACCGGATTGCGGTTCGTCAGTGATCTCGAACAAGGCAAGCCAACCTGTCAACTGGGCAAGGCGCTCTCCTTGCTCCACACGCTTGGGGTTACCTTGGAGCTTCATGGAGTCGACGAGGAAGGGCCAAACTCGTGAAGCGAATTCTGGATGTCTATCTGCTTGGGGAGACAGTCGGAACCCTCGAGCAAGATGAGCATGGATCCATGCGTTTTACCTACGCGCCGGAGTGGCTTGTTCAAACCGGAGCGATTCCGCTTTCCCATTCACTGCCGTTGCGAGAAGAGGGTTTCGGACGCAATGAATCGCGGGGATTTTTTGCCGGAATTCTGCCAGAACAACGCCAACGCGAAGTGATCGCTAAAAACCTTGGGGTCAGCGCCGGGAATGACTTCGCTTTGCTCGACCGGATCGGAGGCGAATGCGCCGGCGCGGTGACATTTCTCCGAAGGGGGCAAGAACCACTGGAGCAGAAGGAGGAATACCGGACTCTCTCGGCGGGAGAGTTGGCCGAGATTTTAAGAGCACTGCCGCGTCGCCCCTTGATGGCGGGAGATGAGGGCGTGCGACTCTCGCTTGCCGGGGCTCAGGAGAAGTTGGCCATCCATCGATCCCCTCAAGGAATCTCCATCCCCCTTGGAGGGGCACCCAGCACACACATTCTCAAACCAGCGATCGAGCGCTTTGAGGGTCTCGTCCACAACGAGGCATTCTGCATGAGATTGGCGCGAGTGATAGGGCTCACTGTGGCTCCAGTAGAGGTAGGGAATATCGAGGGAATCGATTATCTGCTGGTAGAGCGTTATGACCGCCATTGGAAATCTGATGGAGAACCGATGGGCCAAAAGCTGAAGAGGATTCATCAAGAGGATTTTTGCCAAGCCTTGGGGATCGTCCCCGAGAGGAAATACCAGAACGAAGGTGGGCCTTCTCTCAAGGAGAGCTTCGCCCTGCTTCGAGAGTGCTCTTCATCACCAGTCCTCGATTTGAATGCCCTCTTGGATGCTGTGATCTTCAATGCCCTCATCGGCAACCATGATGCCCATGGGAAAAATTTTTCTCTGATTTACAGCGGGGGAAAAACACGAATGGCTCCGCTCTACGACCTTCTCTGCACAACATTCTACCCTGAGCTTTCGACCAAGATGGCCATGAAAGTCGGCGGAGAATATGACTCACGAAAGCTGACCGGTGCAAATTGGGAGCGCATGGCAGAGGAATCTGGACTGAATAAGCTCATGGTCAAACGTCGGGTGCTGGAGATGGCAGAGCAAATCAGACAGAAGCTTCCCGATGCTACCATCGCCCATCCGACCGCAGAGGGTGTTTCCAAGATCATCCAGAAGAGTTGTGAGTCTGCTTCGAAACGATTCAGGCTTTGATCAAAAAAGTGACTCTTGCTCCTTACATGGGTCTTTGGCGGAAATACTCCGCACCCCGTTTTGAGGCAAAGAAAACTTGATTCTGCCCGCATTCCTCTCAGCGAGATTTCTGCCCTCGTTTTACCGATGGCCCTGCTCATGGCCACTGAGGTGCCTTCCTATTATTCAGAGGTCTTTAAAAGACGAGGTCAACACGCAGGACAAACAGGACAAATTTACCGCCAAAACTGCAATGAACTGCAAAAACCAATTAGAGGACTCGACAGGCTGCAGAGCCAGTATTTATCGACTTCTACGGGGGAATCGGACGCTTTTGAAAGTGGCGACCCTAACGGGATTCGAACCCGTGTTACCGCCGTGAAAGGGCAGTGTCCTAACCGCTGGACGATAGGGTCTGAAGGAGATTGCGGATAATCTTTTTTTTTGATCCGCGCCGAATATTTTTAGTGAAGTGGCTTGGGGCAAAAGTCCAGGGCGAAGTCGATGGCACGGGCAGAATGAGTGATGGAGCCGACGGAGATGAGATGCACGCCGGTTTCGGCGATCTGGCGGACGGTCTGGAGGTTTACTCCTCCGCTGGCTTCGAGTTGGATGTTTGCCGGGCAGAGGCGAACGGCTTCGCGCATGTCGGCGAGGCTCATGTTGTCGAGGAGAAGGACATCGACTCCTTGCATGGAGAAAAAACTTTTCACCTGCTCGAGTGTATCGGCCTCGAGTTCGACGCGGACGCCGGGATTCGCTGCGCGGGCGGCCGAGATCATTTTTTGGAGGGTGTCAGCGGAAAGTCCGGCAGCGAGGTGATTATCTTTCACCATGAACATATCATGGAGGCCGATTCTGTGGTTACGCGCGCCACCCGCCACGACGGCTTCTTTTTCCAAGAGGCGCAGGCCTGGCGTCGTTTTGCGGGTGTCGAGTATGATGGCCTTTGTTCCACGAACGGCTTCGACAAATCGATGAGCCATGGTGGCGACGCCACTGAGTCGCTGGATGAAATTCAGGGCGGCGCGCTCGGCGGTGAGTATCGAGGCTGTCGCCCCTTGGACTGTGATCACGACATCTCCTTTTTCGAGTGCGGTGCCGTCGGGCATATTGACCTCAACTTGCAGTGAGCGATCCACGCGATGGAAAATTTCCGCTGCGACCTGTGATCCGGCGAGGCAAGCCGGTTCGCGAGCTACAATTTCCGCAGAAGCCTGTGAACCGGGGAGTGTGAACCATTTCGCAGTGATATCCCCTGCCCCGATGTCCTCCGCGAGGGCGAGATCTAGGATGTCGGGAGTGTGCGCGGGCATTTGCACGGTGTTGGAGAAAAGAAAAAATCAGACCGATGCGGGTGCTGGCAGTGCTGGCAACTCCAGAAGCCTACGCTGCCAATTCATGAGGGCAGGCGAGTAGAGATCAGCTGCGGTGGCATCCAAAGCGGCGCGTGGAGCAATGAGGGACGAGTCGAGTTGAAGCTCGCCTGCGACCCGGTCGCGAATTTTTTTCAGGTCCTCGGAGCGGGCGAGTTGCTCGCGGGAGGGACGCTTCCTGCGGACTTTCTCAAGTTTTGGCCATTCCTTTTCTGGAATCTGCATGGCGAGGGCGACGACGACCTCGAAGCTTTTGCGGCGCCGACCGTTCATGCGCGGCACGGAGAATGTGCCGCCGTTTGCAACGTTCTCAGCGACGCGCAGCATATCGTCGTTGCCGATGACATGAAAGGGCGGGCGGTCCCATGCGCGGGCTTCGGCATCGCGCCAGAACCAAAGAATGCGCAGGACAGCCTGGGCGCGAGGCGAGAGGGCGGACGATCCTGTGATGCGCCAGACGGTGCTCTCATCCCGCTCCTTAACTTCTCGCGCGGATGCGATCATGCGGTCGCGGGATTCCTGAAACCATTCAAGGCGACCCAAGCGGCGGAGGTCGGATTCAAGGATGTCGGCGATTTCGAGCAGGTATCGCGTGTCGTTGATCGCATATTCCAGCATTTCCTGCGGGAGCGGGCGGATGGCCCAGTTCGCTTTCTGGGAAGCTTTGGAAAGCTCGATGCCGAAATATTCCTTAACAAGCGCAGCCAAGCCGAAGGCAGTTTTACCCACCAGACGCGCAGCAATCATGGTATCGAAGAGGTCAACCGGTTCGAATCGACCTGTGCGACGCAGAAGGCGCAGATCGTAATCCGCACCATGAAAAACGAGGCGCCGCGAGCAAACAAGATCGTAGAGGGGCTGCAGGTCGGTATCCGCAAGCGGATCCACCAACTGATGCTCGCCGCCGCCGCTGATTTGAATCAGGCAAACCTTTTCAAAATAACAATGCAGGCTGTCAGCCTCTGTATCGATAGCTATGCGGTCGCAGGTCGCGAGCTTGGCAACGAAATCAGCGAGGGCTTTCTCTTCGGCGATCAAGGTTCCGCGAGGAATTTTTCAGGCGGGACGAGGTCTCCAGCATGGCGCGCCCTGGGTTCACGCACCTGAGTGGTGCCATCAGTGGGCACGGTGACAAATGGTCCACCGGCGAGCGGAGCAGGCTCGGTGAAGGCTACTCCGGGCAAATCGCTTTGCTTGCCTTGGAGCGGGAAGTCCTTTCGAAGAGGATGGTAGGGGTAACCGTCCCACATGAGAATACGGCGAAGGTCGGGGTGATTTGAGAATTGAATCCCCATCATGTCATAGACCTCGCGCTCGTGCCAATCGGCGGTTGGCCAGATATCCGAGACTGTAGGAACGGTGCAATCGTCCTCGCTGACAGAGATTTTGAGGCGGAGATGCACGCAATCCTTCATCGAATAAAGTTCGTAAACAACCTCGTAGCGGGGTTCGTTTCCAAAATGGTCAACACTTGATAAGTCGATGAGATAGTTGAACCCGAGCGTGTCGCGGGCATGCAGGCAGACATCGCGTAGGGCAGAAGCCTGAATGCGCAATGTGCTTTCATCGCGAAAGCGGGATTGGTCGATGATGGCTGCGGGAAAAGCCTCGCGCAGCTTGTCGGACATTTCGTCTGATGTCATATGGATTCGAGTAGTTCCTTTTTCTGGTCGATAAGGGAGTGCTCGCCCATGATTTTTTTCTGAAGGCGCATGAGGCCGTCAAGCAGAGCCTCTGGACGCGGCGGGCAACCAGAAATGTAGACATCCACCGGGATCAGGTGGTCGATTCCCTGAAGCACGGCGTAGCTGCGATACATGCCGCCAGATGACGCGCAGGCGCCCATGGCGATGCACCATTTTGGCTCGGGCATTTGGTCCCAAATGCGCTTCACGGCGAGAGCCATTTTGTATGTCACAGTGCCGGCGACGATCATCACATCCGCTTGGCGCGGTGAAAAACGCATGACCTCCGCGCCGAAGCGCGAGATGTCGAAGCGCGCCGATGAAGCGGCCATGAGTTCAATGGCGCAGCAGGCCAAGCCCATAGGCATCGGCCAAAGAGAATTGCTGCGCATCCAGTTAATAGCGGTATCCACCTGAGTGAAGATCACATTCCCTTCGATCTTCGCATCGTAGGCAACCGGGCTGATTGTTGTCGACATGACGACCAAGGTATTTTTAACGAGCGATTCGGCAAGCCAAATCATCGCGGTGCGGGCTTGCCTGAGCGCCGCTTGGTTGCGAATGGTTGGAATCGATCATCCTATGACAAGCCGATCTTTTAGTTTTTCCTGGCTCGTTGCGAATCTTGCCATCCTCTGTTTTTGCGCCGAGGCGAGGTGCGGCGAGCCACTGACTCGCATCGCAGCAGGTTCCTGCAACCGGCAGGATCTGCCGCAACCGCTTTGGGATTCGATTTTGAAATTCCAGCCCCAACTCTGGGTTTGGCTTGGTGACAACATCTATGGAGACACGGACGATATGGTCGTGCTGGCTGAAAAATGGGCCGAGCAGAAGAAAAACCCAGGCTACAGCAGGCTTCGGTATGCCTGTTCAGTCGAAGGAATCTGGGACGACCACGACTACGGGCGGAATGATGCAGGTGCTGACTACGAATGGAAAAAGGAATCCCAGCGCTTGATTTTAGATTTTCTGGATGAGCCGACCGACAGTCCCCGGCGCGGACAATCCGGCATTTATGCTTCGCGGATGTTTGGCCCCGAAGGCCGGCGGGTCTGCTTGATACTTCTGGATGTCCGCACCCATCGCGCTGCACCGCGGATAGGCGGGGACATTCTTGGCGAAGAGCAATGGGCGTGGCTTGAAAAAACTTTGCGAGCCAGCACGGCACAGGTCCACATTATTTGCTCGGGCAGCCAGATTCTACCTAGCGAGCATCGGCACGAAAAGTGGAGCGATTATCCTGGGTCGCGCGATCGCCTCTTCAAATTGATCGCTGCAACACAATCCGACGGCGTGATTCTGCTCAGCGGCGACCGGCATTTTGGAGAGATTTCGCGCCTCGAGAATCCATGGGGAGGATCAACGCTACATGAGTTGACGACCAGTGGACTCACGCATTCTTACAAGAATTTTCGAGGCGAAAAGAACCGACTCCGACTCGGTGAGCCATTTGCCGAGATGAACTTTGGGACCCTTTCGATCAATTGGGAGAACCGCACCATCGAGCTAGCTATACGGGACGCACAGGGAAACGCGACTCGAACTGCCAGCATGCCTTTTTAAAATCATGGCAAAAAAAGCAGATTTTTCTTGCCAGTTCAGCCCGACTG
>JAPLTI010000059.1 GCA_026398285.1 Verrucomicrobiota bacterium | reverse complement strand
GGACTGAATCCGGCACGCGTTGGCATCAAAGCCACCACAAACGAGTCGATGGGATTTCTCGGCCGTGGCGAAGGCATGGCTGCTCTTGCCACGGCCTGCGTGAATCTGCCGGAATAGGCTTTAAACGCGGGGCGACTCGAGGAGCATGGCGTCCAAGTCAACACTTGGTCCCATGGCCAATCTCGGGAGAAAGAGCGGTGCAGGAGTCTGGCCGGGCTCAAAAACTCCGCCTCCATAGAGAAACGCCACATCGTAACCGGCACGGCTTATGGCGGAATGCACAGCCGTCTGGTCATTTCCACAGTCTCCGTAGGGAAAGGCAAACATGCGCGAATCCTTGCCCAGATTTTTGCGAATGGCCTGTCTTGAAAAGTCGAGTTCCTGCTCGATCTCATCTTGGCTCAACGCGGAAAAACCGCGATGCGAGTAGCCGTGGGACTCCACGGAAACACCCGAATCCTCCAAGGCCCCAAGTGTTTTCCAATCTGCGATGCGCTCCAGTGGCTCCACTCCATGATCGAAGAGGTTTGTCTCACCGATGAACTGCGTCGGAGCAAAGACAACCGCCGGAGCCGAGAAACGCTTGAGAACCGGGACAGCGTTTTCCAGAAGCGATTCATAAGCGTCATCGAAAGTGATCAGAATGCTTTTGGCCGAAAGAGCACCCATCCCCTTCAAGGCATCCAAAAGCGCCTCGGCCGAGAGAAAATCCCACCCCCTGCTTTGAAACCACTCAAGCTGTGCGGAAAACTCCTCCGTGCTGGTGTAATTCCAAGTCAGCCAGCCATCGGAGGGAGGATTGCCGATTTTATGATATGAAAGGGTCGCAACTACGGGAGACACGGGAGCATCATAAAAACAGGTTTCATCCGACTTGAAAATACCTCTCGCGTGCGCAGCGGGCTTTTTTTGAAGTTCCGAAATCCCGCGATTGAAAGCCTGAAGGGGGGGCGTCATAGTCGCGCCTACTTCGATGCAAAATTTTTTGCTGATCGCTTCGACTCTCATCCTTCTCTGCAGCTTCGGCTATACGCTCTTTCGTTTGGGCTCCGGGCGCCTTCGTCCCGGGCGCACCAATCTTGCGGCCCTTGTCGCGGCATTTGTTTTGCTGTCCGCCGACCTCTGGCTGCGCGGTCAGGTGTTGCGTTCCTGTCCCATCAATTCGCTTTTCGATGTGGTGATCTTCATGGCTTGGTCCACGACTCTCATTTACCTGCTGGTTGGCTCGGCCTATCGGTTGTCGCTCTTGGGAGCTTTCACGACGCCCTTGGTTTTGCTCCTACTCCTCACTGCCGAGTTCGCCCCGCTGGACCGCTCTCCGAGCATTCGTGCGTTGCGGGATCCTTGGATTGAATTTCACGCCTCACTGTCCTTGATTGCCTACGGAGCCTTCGCCTTAGCCGGTCTCGCGGGCATGATGTATCTCATTCAAGATCGGCAATTGAAGAAACGCAAAGGCGGCACGCTGCTCTACAATCTACCTCCCATTACAGATCTGGGCATTGCGAACACCCGTCTCATCTGGCTTGGACTTGGCCTCTTGACCATCGCCTTTGCGGCGGGATTCGTGAGTGGCATGCAGGTGAACACCATCAAATTCTGGACCTCTGCCACGATTTGGTTCGCCTACGCCCTCATGGTCGTGCTGCGTCAGGTCCACACGCTGGCACCGCGCCGCACAGCCACACTCTCCGTAGCGGCATTGGGATTCATCCTCCTCACCCTTCCGGCGATCCAATACCTGTCCGCACCGAAATGACGATCCTCTGCGCTGGCATCAACCATCGGGACGCGGCTCTGGAGATCCGCGAGAAGTTTGCTATCGGCAACCATGAATTGCAGGAAACCCTGAATCATTTGCGAGCCATTGAAGGGCTCTCAGGCGCTGTCGTTGTCTCGACCTGCAACCGCGTGGAACTCTACGCCTCGAGCATCACTCCGACACCCGTCATGGATGCCATACGGCGGTTTTTAAAATCCCGCACCAGCGGACTGGAAGCTCCTTTCTACACAGAGGATTCACTCCCGAGCGTGAAGCATCTCTTTCGGGTAGCCAGCGGCTTGGATTCCATGGTTGTGGGCGAAACGGAAATCCTCGGCCAGCTCAAGCAGGCTTACAGTGCAGCTGCCGAGCACGGCGCGACCAACACGCACCTCAACAAACTTTTCCAGCATGCCTTCCGGGTGGCGAAACAAGTTCGCACCGAGACGAGCATCACGCGCGGAGCGACCTCCGTGGGATCCGTCGCTGTCGATCTCGCAGGAAAAATTTTCGGCGATCTCGGTGGACGCAAGGTCATGATCCTCGGCGCCGGCGACACGAGCGAACGGGTAGCCCGCAGCCTCGTTTCGCGGGGAGTTCGAACGGTCATCGTGGCAAACCGCACATTCGACCGAGCCGCCGCGCTGGCGGATCAAATCGGCGGTCTGGCCGTTCATTTCGACCACTGGCACACAGCCTTCGACGAGGTGGACATCCTCATTTGTTCGACGGCCGCCCCCCACCCTATTGTGACGCGCGAGAAGCTGGAATCCATCATGCGCCGCCACAGTGAGCGCCCACTTTTTATTATCGATCTGGCCGTGCCACGCGATGTGGACGCCTCGGTGACCGAACTCGAGAATGTCTATCTCTACGACATCGATTCCATCGAAGAAATTGCCCGCCAATCCTTGAACATCCGACAGGCCGAGATTGTGCGCTGCGAGGCGCTCATCGACACCCATGTCGCGGATTTCATGCATTGGATGCGCAACCACCCTACTCCATCCCGGTGAAAAAAATCATTCTCGGCACCCGAGGGAGCGAGCTCGCTCTCGTTCAAATAGATCCCTAAAGCTGTTGATGACAGGTAAAAC
>JAPLTI010000220.1 GCA_026398285.1 Verrucomicrobiota bacterium | reverse complement strand
ATCAAATACTCCGAGCTGCCGGCCAGCACGGAAACTGTGCTCGCCAGCAATTCGGCTGCGCCGCTGTTCACCTGTGAGAATCCCCGTGCCGACCCTGCCTCGCGGATAGTCAGGCGACCGGGATGGCGCGGTGGTTTTTTTCGAAGCTCCGCCAAGAGCCCATTCACCTCGTCGCTGGCAATCGGACACTCCGCGACATCGACTAGATGATGCGACTTCCGATGGTAGAACCCCACATCGCCACTGTCTGTATGAACGGAAAGGCGGTTGCGGTAGCCCCATTGCTCAGGTGAGGGAAGCATGGGGCGGACTTCAACATCGCTGATTCCGCCAACGCGGCGCAGCAACTCTGCAACCTGGGAAGTTTTGATCTCCAGCTGGAGTTCGTAGTCAGCATGCTGATACGCGCAGCCACCACATTCTCCAAAGACTGGGCACTTCGGCGCAACGCGGCGGGGTGATGCTTCTAAAAGTTTTACCAAATCCGCCTCGACGAGATTTTTCTTTTGTTTCACCACCCGCACGAGAGCTCTCTCCCCAGGCAGTGTTCCATGGACAAACCAAACCCTTCCATCCGGCAGGCGGCCGATTCCCGCGCCGCCGTAGGCGATGCGTTCGATCGTGATTGTGGCTTCCGGCAATGTCATGCCGGTTTGCGCATGAGCCAGTAAATTTCGCCGGGCCAGCCAGGAAAGACGCGGCCCCAAAGAATGTTGAAGCGCATCCATGCTGCGGAGTTTTCGAGGGCGCTTCCCTTGCTCCGCAGGAGAAATGCCCCGCTCATGAACTCTACCTTCAGCCCGGCCTGTTCGGCCATGCGGCGCACGCGGGCGGGTGAAAACACGCTCACATGGCCCATCGGTTTTGCCGTGCGGCGAACCTGACTCTGGCGGATGGATGCAAATGGACCCGGCACCACGGGGAAACCTCCGATCAGCGAGCCGCCCGGCCGAATGGCGGATGCGATTTTTTTCAAAACATCCTCCGGTTCGAAAAGGTGCTCCAAGACATGTAGCAGGATTGCCGTGTCGTATTGGTGCGGAAGAGCAAACTTCGCATCCTCCAGATTTGCTTCAAAAAAATCCGTGTAACCGGCTTTCAGAAGCCTCTCGCGGAGCATCACGGCATCGACTGCCGTCCAACGATCAAAGCGCACTCCACTTGGCGCGGATTTCACAAACTCCAGCATCTGGCCGACATGGACGCCGATCTCTGCGACATCCAGTGGACGACCCGCCCGGAGACAATCTTCACGGAGGAGTTGGTATCCGAACCAGTAACGAAGCAGGCGGATCGGATACTTCACGCTCTTTGCTTCCTTGGTCATGCCGAAATCCTTCGAGCGAACGACCTGATTTTCGGCGAGAAATTGGATGTCCCATTGGGACGAGGAATACTTATTCAAGGCGAGCGAATGATGTGTCGCCTCCGCAGCGGGGTCAAGCGGAGCGTTTGCGCGTTCTTGATCCCGGACTGTCAGGAAGGTAGTTTGGTCACTCTTTTATGAAACCGGTCACCATTTACGACACCACGCTGCGCGACGGCACCCAAGGCACGGGGATTTCTTTTTCCATCCTCGACAAGATTCGCGTGGCTCAAAAATTGGATTCGTTCGGTGTCGATTTCATCGAGGGCGGTTGGCCTGGCTCGAATCCTCGCGATGCAGCCTTTTTTGCCGAGGCGGCCAAGCTCACTTGGAAAAATTCCCGTATCGCGGCATTTGGTAGCACCCGTCGTGGCAGCATTGCTGTTGAGGCGGATGCCCAAGTGCGCGTGCTCCTCGAGGCCCAGACGCCGGTCGTCACAATCGTCGGCAAGACATGGTTGCTTCATGTTACGGAGGTTCTCAATGTCACTGCCGAGGAGAACTTATCCATGATCGGCGATACAGTGGCCCATCTTAAAAAACACGGTCGCGAAGTCTTCTACGACGCCGAACATTTCTTCGATAGCTACAAGGACAATCCCGAGTATTCCCTGCAAACACTCCGCGCCGCGAGGGATGCCGGTGCCGATCTGCTCGTTCTCTGCGACACAAATGGCGGAACCCTGCCCGGCGAAATTCACCGCATTACTTCAGAGGTGATCGCTGATCTCAAATGCCCAATCGGCATCCATACCCACAATGACTGCGGACTCGGCGTAGCAAACGCCCTCGCTGCCATCGAAGCCGGAGCCTGTCAGGTTCAAGGGACCATCAACGGCTACGGCGAACGCGTGGGAAATTGCAACCTCACGACGATCATTCCGACGCTTCAGGTAAAAATGGGAATCCCCTGCGTGCCTGATCTCACCGCACTTCGCGAGGTTTCCCGCTTCGTCGATGAGTTGGCGAATGTGCCTCAGGACATCCGGGCCCCGTATGTCGGCACAGCGGCCTTTACGCACAAGGGCGGCCTCCATGTTCATGCCGTTCAGAAAATCTCCCGCACCTATGAGCACATGGATCCGAGACTTGTTGGCAACTCTCAGACGATCCTTGTCTCCGACATGTCAGGCCAGAGCAACATTCTCGCAAAAGCTGCCGAGCTCGGATTCGAATTCCAAAAAGGCGCGCCTGAAGTCTCGACCATCTTGAAAAAAGTGAAGGAGATTGAAGCCCAAGGCTACGAGTTCGAGGCGGCAGACGCTTCCTTCGCGCTCCTCATCCGCCGCACGCTTGGCCGCCACACTCCGCTCTTCGATCTCAAAGAATACCACTGCTCGTTCCGTCAATCGAATCAGCATGAGTTCACAACCTGCGAAGCCACAGTCAAACTCCACGCCTCCGGTCGCCCCGAATACACAGTCGAGGAAGGGGACGGTCCCGTGAACGCCCTCGACGCCGCCCTGCGCAAGGCTTTGCGGCCTTTTTACAGTTGGATCGATCAAGTCCGTCTCACCGACTACAAAGTCCGCATCATCGACGGCACACGCGGCACAGCCGCCAAGACACGCGTTCTCATTGTCTCAACCGATGGCCATACAACCTGGGGCACGGTGGGGGTCTCGGACAATATCATCGAGGCCAGCTGGCTTGCGCTGGTGGATAGCTACGAATTTTACAGCCTGCGCGCGAATGCCTGAGAGTTTCAGGCTTCCGGTTGTACGTAAAACTTGACGCCCATCTCGATCTTCTCCCGTCCGTTGGCAAGTCGCCACTTGTTGCTATCGCGAAGGGAGTAAATGCATCCGCAGTATTCCTGCTGATAAAAATTCTCACGCTTTGAGATCTCCAGCATCCGCTGGGCCCCGCCGCCTTTGCGCCAGTTGAATGTCCAATAAGTGATGCCGGGATATTTTGCTGCCGCGCGCTCTCCGCATCCGTTGATCTGGTCCATGTCCTTCCAACGGGAAATGCCCAGGCAACTTGTGATGACTGGGAAACCATGCTCGTGCGCGTAGAGGGCGGTTCTTTCAAAACGCATGTCGAAGCACATCGTGCAGCGAGCGCCTTTCTCCGGTTCCCACTCTAATCCCTTAGCGCGAGCGAACCAGTTGTCCGTATCATAATCCGCGTCGATGAAGGGAATGCCCTCCTTCTCCGCAAAGCGGATGTTTTCCGATTTGCGCAGTTCGTATTCCTCCCTCGGATGGATATTCGGATTGTAAAAATAAATCGTGTAATCAATCCCCGAAGCGGCCATCGCCTCCATCACCTCTCCAGAACAAGGCGCGCAGCACGAGTGCAGCAGGACTTTCTTTTCTCCGCTTGGCGGTTCGAGGATTGGTCTCGGATTCATAGGGACTCTTTACTCCAAGATTGCAGCGGATTTGACAAGCCGCCAGCGCTCTGGGTTTCTCGAAGTCAAATCCAAATAACGCCCACCAATCGGGAGGCTGGATTTTCCACTCGGAGCGGATAAGCTTCCCACCCATGAAGTATATTTTCGTGACCGGCGGTGTTGTGAGTTCTCTGGGAAAAGGGTTGGCGGCGGCATCACTCGGCACGCTGCTGGAACTGCGGGGTCTCAAAGTCGTTCTCCAAAAACTCGACCCCTACCTCAATGTCGATCCCGGCACGATGAATCCTTTCCAGCACGGTGAGGTCTATGTTTTGGCTGACGGCGCGGAGACCGACCTCGACCTCGGACACTACGAGCGCTTCACGAATTGCGTCCTCACTCGCTCCAATAACCTCACCAGCGGCCAAGTCTACGAGACCGTCCTCGCAAAGGAACGCCGTGGCGACTACCTCGGCAAGACCGTTCAGGTCATCCCTCACATCACCGATGAAATCAAAGCCCGCATTCGCGAAGTGGGCGTGAACTCCGGAGCGGATATCGTCATTACTGAAATTGGCGGCACCACTGGCGACATCGAGGGGCTTCCTTTCCTCGAAGCCATCCGCCAATTCATTCTCGAAGCGGGCACAGGCAACGCAATCATCATGCATGTCACTCTCGTGCCATTCATCAAGGCGGCGGGTGAACTCAAAACCAAGCCCACCCAGCAAAGTATCGCCAAACTTCGCGAGATCGGCCTTCAACCACAGGTCCTCATTTGCCGCACCGAGATGCCGCTGGATGAGGATGTCCGCCAGAAATTATCCCTCTTTTGTAATGTGCCGCTGGATGCCGTGGTGGAAGCGGGTGATGTTGACCACACCATCTACGAAGCGCCCTTAAACCTTCGCGAAGAAGGGCTCGATTCGACAGTCTGCCGCCTTCTCAATCTCCAAACCAAAGAACCCAACCTCACCGACTGGAAGCGCTTTGTTCAACGCGTAATCTCCCCCAAGAAACGCGTCCGCATCGCGATTGTTGGAAAATACATCGAGCTTCAGGATGCCTATAAGAGCATCTACGAATCTCTCACCCATGCCGGAGCCGCCAACGACTGCGGTATCGACATGGTGCTTGTGGACGCCGAGGACATCGAGGTCGAGGGCGCTGAGAAGTATCTGCAAGGCGTCGCCGGTGTTCTTGTTCCCGGCGGCTTCGGCGACCGTGGCGTCGAAGGCAAAATCAAAGCCGCCCGCTATGCCCGCGAGTCCCGCACACCTTTTCTTGGGCTCTGCCTTGGAATGCAGGTGGCCACCATCGAATTCGCCCGCAATGTCTGCGGCCTCGAAGACGCCAATAGCACCGAGTTCGACCCCGATACAAAAAATCCCGTCATCGCTATCCTTGAGGAGCAGAAAGATGTCACCGACAAGGGAGGGTCCATGCGGCTTGGCACCTGGCAGACCAAATTCCTCGAGGGCTCCCACGCCCATCAGGTCTATGGAAAACTCGAAGCCTCCGAGCGCCATCGCCATCGCTACGAGTTCAACATGAAATACCGCCAGCTCCTTGAAGAAAAAGGCTTCGTCATTTCTGGAACATCACCCGACGGCAACCTGGTCGAGTTGGTGGAACTCAAGAACCACCCCTGGTATCTGGCCTGCCAATACCATCCCGAGTTCCAATCCAAACCCAACGCGCCACATCCGCTCTTCAAGGCCTTCATCACTGCCTCCCTCGCAAACGAGGAGTGACCGCACCTTGGCTGCCCGGGGTCGCTGAATCAAAGGGTATCATCTGACCATGGAGTCTCTGAAAATCGTCATCCTGCTCCTCCTCGGGCTCATCTACCTGAAGGTGGCTTCGCAAGCCGCGAGGTCGGCTTTGGCACATGGGGATTCCTTCCCCACGCAAGTTTGGAAATGGCCGGAATCCCTGCTCACAGCAGGCGTCGTGCTTTTTTTTCTTCTGATGGCCATTCCATCGTTCACAGGCCCGCCCGGTCGTATCGACCTGAAGGCCATCGAGTCCGCGCTTGGGCTATACGCATCGATCATTCTCTTCGTCGTCGGATTTCTTGTTTTTCGAAACATGAATCCCATCGACGCATTCGGTCTGCGCTGGATTTCCTGGCGTCAGGGACTCGTTGCCGTTGTCTTGTGTCTGGCTCTAGTCCTCCCGCCGATCTACGCAGCCCAGTGGGTCGGATATTCGTTGTCCGGACCTCAAACCGAACCCCAGCCGATTGTTTCCTTCCTTATCGAACACCAGAGCCTCCGCGATCGCCTTTCTGTCATTTTAATCGCCGTCGTTGCAGCGCCCCTCACCGAGGAACTCATCTTTCGAGGATGTCTCTACGGCTTTCTCAGGCAGACCGGCGGAAGGTTTGTGGCCATTGGCGTCACCTCTGTATTGTTTGCTCTCATCCATGGACACATCCCATCGCTTGCCGGATTGGTCATTCTGGCTGTGGGTCTCTCACTTTTGTATGAGAAGACAGGCTCGCTCTGGGCTCCCATACTCCTGCACGCCGCCTTCAATGGACTCAGCATCTACGGCACACTTCAATGGCCCGATCTCATGAAATGAAACTCTGCACCGAGGACAAACTGCTCCACGAACTCCTGCGCCTCGTGCCCGTTCCGCAGGATCAACCGCTCGGCCCGGGTGACGACTGCGCCGCCATCAAGTGCGGAAAACCCGGCACACTCATTCTGCTCAAAACGGATTGCATCGCAGAGGATGTTCATTTTCTCCGTTCGCATGATCCCGCCAAAGTCGGTTGGAAGGCCCTCTGCCGTCCTCTGAGCGATATCGCAGCCATGGGAGGCACCCCTGCTCAAGCCCTCATCACCTTCTTTTCGCCTCCCGACCTCGATTCCAACTATTGGAAAAAATTCTACCGTGGACTTGGCCGCGCCGCACGCCGCTTTGGCGTCACCATCGCCGGCGGCGAAATGTCCCGCCAAAAACACGGCATAGCCGTCTCGGTCATGCTCACCGGACACATCGACTCCAAGCACCTGCTCACGCGCTCGGGCGGAAAACCAGGCGATCTGCTCTTCGTCACAGGACAACTCGGCGGCTCCATCGCAGGCCACCACCTCAACTTTACCCCCCGGCTCCAAGAAGGCCAATGGCTCGCAAAAAACATCCACCCCTCCGCCATGATGGATATCAGCGACGGACTCGGCACCGACCTCCCCCGCCTCGCCAGAGCCAGCGGATGTGGATTTGAAATCAACCCCGACAAACCCGCCTCACCCCCATCGGCACCCTCACGCCCCCTCAACCCGCCCCTCCCAACTGGCCCGGCGGCTGGGACCACTTCGAAAAAAATTAACCGCCGCACCCAACGCCTGCGCCGCTCCCATCCTCACGACCAAAATTTTGGACGATCGTCCAAAAAGTTGGTTTATAAAAACCGTAAGCAAGTCTCAAAAAAACCGCATATTTCCCTTCAGATGCAGACCAGATCACGATTCCATGGCGACCAAAAATTTGGACGATCGTTCAAATTTTTGGTTCATGCTTGGTCACTGGAGTGGCTGAAAGGTGGGGGTAGATTTCTGAGTGCAGGGAAGGGCTCTACTTTTCTATGAAGAGGTTTTTGAGGGTGCCGAGCACCTTCAGTCTTTCATCCCTGGCTTTGATGCCTTTGTAGCCGTTGGGAAGAAGTTGGAGGGGGAGGAACGGGTCTCTGTGCAGGATTTCGTGCCAGAGTTTCAATTCCTCGGATGCCCATTCGTTGAACTCCGCCTCGGTGCATTTTTGTTTGGGCGCGATTTTGAGGAGTTCGGCGTGGCGCGTGTAGAGTTTGTTGATCTTGGCGAAGTCCCATGCGCTTTTGACAATTGATTCGTTGCCTGCGCCTCCGAGGAAAACGCCCTCGATGATGGCGAATCCTTTTTGGCTTTTAAGCTGGAGTCCTTTTTGACGAAGGCTCGCATCCAGTTGATGGGGGGTGATCCAGATGCTGCGTTGGAGGCAACCGAAGTTTTGGTGGCGCAGGGTGAGCCTGAGATCGTGCCTGGCTTTGCGTTGCGACTCGGGGAGATCGAAGGTGATGATCCTCCACTTGCCGTCCCATTTGGAGTTCCACAACGCATCGGGGTCTAGCCCGCCGAGGGCGAGGAGTTTTCCCTTTTGCGTCAGGGTGATTGTTTTTTCTCCGACGCTCTCATCGAGTGAAATAAGCCCCTCGTTCTCGAGGCGATGAATCCGTCTCAAGAGTCCGTGCCTCCAGGCCCAGCCTTCGAAGGATTGGTCCATCGAGCGAAATGTGGGGCGCGCCATGATGTTCAGGCCCCACATCAAGGTATAGAGAAATAACTCCGTCTTTGGCTTCATGCCGCGTGGAGTAGCATTCGGCGCCGGACGCGCAAACCAAAAATTTGGACGATCGTCCAAATTTTTGGTTCACCCCTGCGGTATGCTTTTTTCCTCTCTTGAGTTCCCGTGTGAAATCCCTTTTCGTGTGCGGATGACTGTTCGCACACGATTTGCTCCTTCACCGACTGGTTATCTTCATGTGGGAGGGGCTCGCACGGCTCTTTTCAACTGGCTCTACGCCCGCCGACATGGGGGGAAGTTTATTCTCCGGATTGAAGACACGGATGAGAAACGCAACACGGCGGAGGCGCATCAGGTTATTTATGATGGACTGAAATGGCTGGGTCTCGATTGGGATGAGGGTCCGGACATGGGCGGTGATTATGGTCCTTATCGCCAGAGCGAGCGGTCGCAGATTTATGCTGGACATGTGTATGAGGATGGCGGATCGATTCGCTTTCGTTCGCCGCGCAAGCCGGTGGTTCTTGAGGATATGGTCTGCGGGCGTATTGAGTTCGACATGTCAAATCCAGCGACGCACCCGGACATGACGATCCGGCGTCCGGATGGATCTTTTATTTTCCATTTTGTGAATGTGGTGGACGACATTGAAATGAAGCTCACGCATGTGATCCGCGGAGAGGATCACCTTTCCAATACGCCCAAGCACATCGAGCTTTACAATGCGCTTGGCGAGAAGCCCCCGGTCTTCGGCCACATTCCGCTCATTTTGAATCACGAGGGCAAAAAGCTGAGCAAGCGTGATGGCGGTTCGAGCATTACCTACTTCATGGAGCACGGCTACGCTCCCGAAGCGGTGGCAAACTATCTCTGCCTGCTCGGATGGTCTCCCGGCGAGAATCGTGAAAAACTCACCATGGAGGAAATCCTGGCGCTGTTCGACATCGATAAAATCAATCGCCGCAACGCCATATTCGATCTTGATAAATGTTTTTGGCTGAACGGTCAGCATATTCTCTCGATGGGCTTCGACCGTTTTGTGGAATTGGCGAAGCCTTTCGTGGAAAAAGCGGGCATTGCCTATGGGTCGGAGGCAGCGCTTCTGGCGGCGCTCACGATTGTGAAACCGAAGGTCAAGCACCTCAGCGATGTGCCGGACTGGATCGGATTCCTCTTCACGGAGGAGTTCGCTTTTGATCCCGAAGCCGTCGAAAAAAGTTTGAAAAAAGCGGGTGCGGCGGGGCGTCTGCAGGCGTTGATCGCCGCGCTGACGAAGCTTGAGGATTGGTCTCACGCTTCTCTCGAGGCCGCGCTGAGGGAAACGGCCACCACTCTCGGAGTCAAAACCGGCGAGCTGGTTCATCCTGCCCGCGTCGCTGTAAGCGGTCGCTCGGTTGGCCCTGGCCTTTATGAAATGTTTGTGGTGCTTGGCAAGGAGCGCACGCTGGCCCGCTTCGCGCGTGCTGCCTCGATGGCTGCGGCCTGATTTCTATGAGTGGAAAGGTTTCAGTCGCGATCGTTGGTGCCAATGGATATTCCGGCGAGGAGCTTTGCGCGATTCTGGCGAGGCATCCATCGGTCTCAGTTGTTGCGGTGACCTCTCGCCAGCATGCGGGCAAGCCCGCAGGCGAAGTGCTGCCGCGCCTCTCCGGGGTGGGGGAGTTTTCCAAACTGGTATTCAGCGAACCTGCGATGGACTCGCTTCTTCGCTCCGGGGCGGAGTTTTTCTTTCTCGCCCTTCCGCATGGACTTGCGGCGGAGTATGCCGTGCCGCTTTGGGAAGCTGGGAAGAGGGTTATCGACTTGAGTGCGGATTTCCGTTTGCGCGACGCCGAGGTTTATCGCGA
>JAPLTI010000253.1 GCA_026398285.1 Verrucomicrobiota bacterium | reverse complement strand
CATGAAATCAGCCATCACAGAATGCGTCTCGTAGGCGGCGGCGGGTGAGATCGCGCGGTAGCGCTTGCGGGGGGCCTTAAAAATGATCTCTCCCTCGGGCTCGCGGATCGACTGGATGATGTAGAGGTCTGCGGGGCGCTGGCCGACATTGGGAAAGACGGTGTAGCCGAGCACGAGTTCATCGAGGCTGAGTTCACTGCTGCCGAGAAAGGAGTTCGAGTAATCCCGCAACGGCGAGCTGATGCCCGCAGCGGCGGCAGTTTTTTTTACCGCATCGAGACCGACCTGCATTCCAAGACGAACTGTGGCGGCGTTCTTGCCCTTCACCAGCGCATCGCGGGTGGTCATGGGGCCTTCGTATTCGTTGTCTTCGATCTCAACGCCCCACTCGCCGAGGAGACCAGTCTCGCCGCCGACCATCACGTAGCGGTTATCGATACAGGCGTCCTGCACGATCTCGCCAGGAAAGATGCCAGATTCGTAGGCGGATGCGAAAACAAAGGGCGTGAATACCGTGCCGGCCGGGCGTTTTCCTTGGAGGGAGCGGTTGTATTCACTGTGTTTGAAATCACGCCCACCGGTGAGTGCGAGAATCCCGCCCGCTGTGTTTTCTACAACCAGAGCGGCGCCTTGCAGGTATTTCGGCTCCGGCATCTTAACGGACATATTGCCACGATTGATCGCGTCTTCGATTTTCTTGGTGGCCGCGCGGTATTGCTCGAATGTCGGGTGGCTGTAGCCTGGCTGTTGCTCGATTTTTAATAAAACCTCCCGCGTGGCGCGGTCAGCCGCCTGCTGCAAGTCGGAGTCCAATGTCGTGTCGATGCGGTATCCCCCGTTCATGGCGCGCTCGAAGCCGAGCGCCTTGATGACCTGCTGGCGGATCAATTCGATGGCGTAGCTGACCTTGAAGGGATTCGTGCGTTGCACGGTTCCGAGTGGTGAGGCTAGCTCCTCCTCGTATTGCTTGCGCGTGATGAATCCCAGCTCGCGCATGCGCCCGAGGACGAAATTCCGGGACTCGCTGGAGTCATTAGGATTGTTAAAAGGCGAGAGCGCTTGGGGGCTCTTGAGCAGTCCGGCAAGGGTAGCACACTGACCGATTGTCATATCGATCGAGTTTTTTCCGAAATACCCCTGCGAGGCCGCTTCCGCACCATAGAAGCCGCTGCCGAAATAGACGCGGTTCAAGTAGTGCTCCATGATCTCCTTCTTGCTGAAATTTTTTTCGATGCGCCAAGCGAGATAGAGCTCCACCAGTTTGCGCTCGTAGGTGCGTTCGCGAAGCTCGAAGGAATTGCGGGCGAGTTGCTGTGTCACCGTGCTGGCCCCCTGAGCGATGCGGCCCTTGCGCCAGTTCGTTATGGCCGCTCGGAAGATGCCCATGTAGTCCACGCCGTCGTGATCGTAAAAACGGTTGTCCTCGGCGGCGATCACGGCCTTTACCAACATCGGCGGCAGGCGGTCGTAAGAAACAGGTTGGCGGTTTTGTATGAAAAGCTTCCCGAATTCGCGCCCCTTGCGGTCGTAGAGGATCGATGCCGCTTCCATCTGGCTCACCTGCTTGAGGTCGAACTCGTCCGCACGCGCCTCGTATTTCTGCGTGAGCACGCCGAAGCTGATCCACGTGGCCAAAATGCCCACGCCGAGGACCGCCAGCGGCACCCACACGATTTTGCGGGCGTAGAATGGTTTTTCGGAACCCCGGGAGTCTTTTTCCCAACTGTAATATTCCTTGCTTATGGCCGCGAATCTTCCATTTCGCCGAACAGAGATCAAGAACGCTGATGCGGCGGCCTACTCGAGCGACTTCAGGAAACGCAGGAAAAAATCCGCGCCGGCTTCAAGATCGGCGACGCGTATGAACTCATCCGCCGTGTGCGCTTGCGCGATCGATCCTGGGCCGATCGCTACGGAGGGGTATCCCTGCGAGGCAAACACGGCGGCATCGCAAAACCAAGGCGCGCCCACGAGCTTGGACCCCAGCGATTGAAGGCGAGCAATCACCGGATGCGCAGGATCGGTGTAGAGAGGTTCCGAACGCTTCAAGTCGATTTCGATATTCGGCACACGCTGGCGCAGAAGATCCATGATGAACTCTGGATTCACTCCAGGGATGATGCGGATATCGACTGAAGCCTCGCAAAAATCGGGGACGATATTGACCTTCGATCCGCCTCGGATTGTTCCGACGCTGAGTGTTGAAGTCCCAAGCACCGGATCCGAAGTCGCCGCCAATCTCGGGATTCCCTCGCTCCGCAGACACTCGATGGCCTGCATCATTTGATAAATCGCATTTTCTCCCGCTTCCGGTTGGGAAGCGTGAACGGCCCGGCCATGCGTGCGAAGCTGGAGCCAGCAGGAGCCTTTGTGCGTGTGGACGACATTCAGGGATGTCGGCTCGCCGGCCATCACAAAATCAAATTTCTCCTCCTCCGCCAAAGCCTTCGCGCCGAACTGCCCCGCCTCCTCACCCACGAGCCCGGCGAACCAGATTTCGTAAGGTGACTCGACCAGAGTTTCGCGAGCCTCGCGCAACGCCCAGAGCATCGCGGCGGCCGTGCCTTTGGTATCCGAGGCCCCACGCCCGAGGAGCCGTCCGTCGCGAACCTCGCCGCTGAAGGGATCGATCGTCATGCCAGCCACACTCACTGTGTCGAGATGCGGCGCCAGAAGAATCCGGCGCCCCTCAGCTCGGCGACTTGGAAAGCGTCCCACCACATTCGGCCTGCCCGGCAAAACTTCCCGCAAAGAAACCTCCGCCCCGCAGCCGCGCAAAAAATCTGCCACCCACGAAGCGCAAGCCGCCTCGCCGGTTTGATCCGTGCCGGGATCGCCTCCGTCGGGATTCACGCTGGGAATGCGGATGAGCGCCGAGGCGATGTCAACGGCGTCTTTCATTTGTTCAAATACCACTCCACGAACTTGGGAATGCCATCGTGAATCTTTGTCCGGGGATCATAGCCGAGAAGCTCGCGAGCCTTTGTGATATCGGCTGCGGTGAGCGGCATGTCGCCCTGTTGCTCGGGCAGGCGTTCGATGATCGCCTTTTTGCCCAGCGCGCTTTCGATCGCGGAAATCAACTCAGAGAGTGTTGTGGTCTGGTTTTCCCCGAGATTGAAAATATCGAAATGCGGTCCCTCGTAGCGCAGCGCGCCCATCACACCCTGCACGATATCGTTGATGTAAGTATAGTCGCGCCGCGTCGAGCCATCACCGAATTGCGGGATCGAACGGCCATGGTGAATCGCGTCTGTGAATTTATGAATGGCCAAGTCCGGCCGCTGCCCCGGGCCGTAAACCGTGAAGAAGCGCAGGCACACGACCCGCATTTTGTAGAGATGCGCGTAGTTTCCACAGATGTGCTCGGCCGCGATTTTGGTCGCAGCATAGGGACTTAGCGTTTGAGGCAGGGCCAGAGTTTCGTTGAAAGGAACGACTTTCGAAAGCCCGTAAACCGAGGAGCTGGATGCAAACACAAACCGGCCCACGCCTTGTCCCCGCGCCGCTTCCAGCAGGTTGTGCGTGCCCGTGATGTTGGTATCGATGTAAAGCTGGGGATCCTTGAGCGAGGGTCGCACCCCGGCGCGCGCGGCAAGGTGGATGACGGCGTCAAAATGCCCGTCCGCGAAAACCCGCCGCACAAAATCGCGATCGCGTATATCACCCTCCTCAACCGCCACCCCGCTGCCAAGCGAGGCGATATTCGCCCGCTTGATGGCCGGATCATAGAAATCGTTAAAATCATCGATCAACACCACCTCGTGCCCCTGGGACAAGAGACTCCTGCACACATGCGAACCAATGAATCCGGCGCCGCCGGTCACCAATACTTTCATTGCTCAAATGTAGTTTCTGCCTGCTTCCAGCGGCAAGAGCATTCCCCTCGAAATTCGGGCTTGCATCCCGTTCAGAATCCTCTAATATTTCCAATCCTCTCTCGGGTGGTGAAATGGCAGACACGTGCGGTTGAGGGGCGCATGCCGCAAGGCATGGGGGTTCGAGTCCCCCCCCGAGCAGATTTTTCTCCCCTACAAGTTCCGCGCAATGCGGAAGCCAATAACTGTATACCGGCTGTCCGGGCTGCGACTGACTCGGTAGGCGACCGTTCCATGACCATCGAGTTGCATCCAGCTTCCGCCGCGGATGCGACAGGCGGAACCGGTTTCATCCTTGTCCCAGCACCATTCCCATACATTGCCGCTCATATCATGAATTCCGAGTTCGTTCGGTTGCTTTTGTCCCACGGGGTGCGCTCCGCCATTTGAGTTTTTTTCGTGCCATGCAACCTTGTCAGCGTTGTCGCTTCCGCTGAACTGGTATCCTTGACTCAAAGTGCCTCCGCGCGCCGCCCACTCCCATTCCATCTCGGTTGGCAGGCGGTAGCCATCCGCTGCGGGGTTCATTTCGACCAGCGTTGAGCCATCCGGTCCGTATTCGCCGTTGTGGTAGATTTTCCCATTGATGCTGTAGATCGGTTTGAGGTCTTCCATGGCGCTTTTGGCGTTGCACCATTTGACGGAGTCATACCAACTCACATGGGTGATCGGATGGCGGCTGCCGTTTCCTTCGCCTGCTTCCAATTTGAAACCGTGCGCCATGGCCCAGATTCTGACCCGCTCCCACTCGAGTTGCGTGACCGGATATTTTCCGATCCGGAAGGGTTGCACTTTCTGTCCTGAAAATTCCGAGTCCTGTGGCAGGATGCCGCCGCCGACTTGTGCCATTGCGGTGAGGTCGAACGGGCCGCCGGACCCCTCTCCGAATGCCAGAAGAACCCGGCGGCGCTCGCCGAGCTTTTCAACTCCCAAGGTTTGCAAATCCTCATCCGTGATGGTGTCGAGAATCTCATCCGTGACGCCCTGCTTTTCAAAAAGCGGAATGAGATTTTCGAGGTGTTCGCGTTCAAGAATCAAGTGGATGTTCGTAGTCATGGTGGAGCAAGGTTCCAGCAACAACCCGGAACGGGAAGGGGGAGATGTCCCCATATCATGAGGGAGCTGCGAAACATCATGCCACTTTGGCGGGAACGGCAATATTCCGCGCAAGACGAATGCCGGTGACATGGTCGCTTATGTTCGGGAGGCGGCTGCAGCGGTATCCAAATGTCTCCAGTCCGACATGGTGTTTCCAGCTTCCCCCGCGAATGCGGCGTTCAGGTCCGGATTCATCGCAGTCCCAACACCAATCAAAAAAATCACCGCTCATGTTGGAAATCCCGGCCGCGTCCGGTTTAGTCTCGCATTCCTTTTCGGCGTATCGGTGGTCATTGATTGCTCCTTCCCGGGCCGCCCATTCCCACTCGGCTTCTATCGGCAATCGATAGCCGTTTGCGCTTTTATCCCAATCGATCGAGGAAGCTCCATCCGGGCCGAAGTTTCCGCTTCGATAAATAACTCTATTCCATCGGTAGGGCGGCGCCAGCCCTGCCCTGTCGCTCTTGGCATTGCACCACTTGGCGGCATCATACCAACTCACTTGCACCACAGGATGAAGCGGGGAAGTCGCGATTCCGCCGCTTATTTTATAGCCATTTGCCAGTCCCCAGAGTTTTACCGTGTTCCACTCGTCCCTGCGCACAGCATGCCTGCCGATTTTGAAAGGCGCCACTTCGCGCCCGGCCAATGCTGAGTCGCCCGGCAGCCTCCCGCCCTGAAATTGCGACATCATGCCCGCACTCCTGGCCGCGGCCTCAAATGCCAGCAGCAAGCGCCGCCTCTCGCCAAGCTTGTCCACTCCAATGTTTCTCAAATCCCGGTCGGTTATGTGATCCATGAGCTCGTCCGTAATTCCCTGCCCGGCCAGAACGGGCCCCAGGGTTTCGAGTCCTTCCCCCTCAAGGGCGCGTTGGATTTTTATTTCCATGGGAAAAAATATCCCCGCCCATGCGTGAATGTGAGGTAGGGAAAGTCCCCGGTTCCGCGCAGCTACAAAGGAAGTTTCAGACCGGCGTGCTTTGCCAGACTGCGCTGGCGTCCATCGAAAGTCAGAAATTCCTTCGCTCCGAGGTGAACGGCGGTGGCGACATGCAGGATGTCCAAACTCCGGTGCCCGCTTTGCGCTGTGCGTTTTTCCGAGTAAACGCCAGCAAGCCGCAAGACGGCATCCGAATCATAGGGCACGACCTTGTTCAGGCCCGATGCGATATCCGTCTCCCAGTCGTCGATCATTTGGTCTGCCTCCCGCCGCGAGTATCCTTTTTTGCGATCCGACGAGTGGAGCCAGACTTGCAGCTCGATGGCTTGGAGAAATTCAAATTCCAAAAGGCGCGTGAAATGCAGGGGCTCGGTCATGGCCTCCCTGTAGGCGAGCGCTGCCGGTGTATGAATCTGCTTCCTGTAGACCGAACAGAGGAAACTCGTATCCGGATAGGCCATCATGGCTCGCCCGTTTCAAACGCCCGCATCTCGTCCACTTCGGCCTGAGTGAATACCCGGTCGCCCCAGATGCGCTTCAAGCGGGCTCTGTAATCCGGATGCGGCGGCAGTTTTGCAGCAGGAGTCTCCGTGGCGCGCGAGATTTTCGCGACCGCTTTCGAGTGCTTCGTGATCAAAATTTCCTCCCCTCCAGCCAACCAGGCCTCGAGTTTCGGAAAATCATAGCGCAAGTCGCGCACGGTTGCGATCTTCATGGCATCACAATATTGTGATGTTTTGGCCGGTCAAGTTTGTCGGGCTTGGATCATTACCAAAACAATCTCAGACACTCGCCGTTCAACGCGTGGTAGCCAAGCCTTGCAAGCTTGACCTCGCGAGTGCGATCCCTCACATCTGCGTGTGTGGTGAAGGCCACGGGAAAAATACCTACGGGATCACAAGATTCATGAAACATCTCATA
>JAPLTI010000166.1 GCA_026398285.1 Verrucomicrobiota bacterium | reverse complement strand
CGCCGGCGACGAAGTATGGCGGGAAGATGGTGGTGTGCCAGCCTGGAACCACCGAGGTCGCGAAGTCGAAGGACACGACCGAGTGCACCGAGAGCACGAGCGGCGTCGAGAGGCCGGCGAGGATGAGGTAGGCCATTTCGTAGTGGCGCCACTGGCGGTTGCCGCCGCGCCATCCGAGGGCAAGGACGCCGTAGATGAATTTGCGAATCTTAGTCTTGCAGCGATCGCGCAGAGTTGCAAGATCGGGAATGAGGCCCGTATACCAGAAGAGAACGGAAACGGTGAAATAGGTCGAAACTGCAAACACGTCCCAGAGGAGCGGAGAGCGGAAGTTTTGCCAGATTGCGTTGGCATTTGGCACAGGAGCGAGGAACCAAGCCATCCAGACGCGGCCGACATGCAGGGCGGGATAAATACCAGCACAGACCACCGCGAAGAGGGTCATCGCCTCAGCGGCGCGGTTGATCGAGGTGCGCCACTTCTGGCGTGTCAGGAAGAGAATGGCCGAGATGAGCGTTCCGGCGTGGCCGATACCGATCCAGAACACGAAGTTTGTGATATCCCAGGCCCAGCCAACGGGGTGATTGTTTCCCCAAACGCCTACACCTGTGGAAATAAGGTAAGCAAGGAGCGACAAACACACGAGCGTGAGCGGGATGGTGAATGCCATGGAGACATACCACCAAGTGGGAGTTTTCCCTTCGACGATGGAACTGATGTAGGTGCTGATCCAGCCCATTGTGCGCTCATTGAGGACGAGCGGTGGACGGACGAGCTGTTTATCCTCCGCCGTGAGGGGCTCGTTGTGTTCGGCTGTAGCTGTCGGGTTGGACATTGGTCAGGAAGCTTTTAGTGGCCGGCGGGGGCGTGGGTTGCGCCGTGTGGCGGTTGAGCGTTGTGGGAATCGTGCGCTGCGCCGTGGGCATCGCCGTGGTGGCCAGAGCCGTTGGCCATTCCGACTTGATCGGCACCTGGCATTTTCGGGTTCGGGTTTTTGATGCGGGCCAAGTAAAGGACGCGCGGCGTGACATTGAGATACTTGAACATCTCGTAGCGGCGTGGGCTCTTGCGCATTTTGGAGACTTCGCTCTTCGGATTGGCGATGTCGCCAAAGACGAGTGAGTCGTTCGGGCAAGCTTGTTGGCAAGCGACCTTGAAGGAAGCGACTGGCGTTTCGCTGGCTGGAGTCGGTCCTGCTTCCACGAGGCGGGAGATTTTGGCCTCCTCGATACGCTGGATGCAGAAGGTGCACTTCTCCATGACGCCACGCATACGGACCGTGACATTCGGATTCTTGGCCATCTTGAGACTGTCTGCCATGCCTTTCTTGGCAAGCGGGCCCCAGTAGAGTTCGTCGATCGGCCGTTGGTTGTAGTCGAAATAGTTGAAGCGGCGAACTTTCCACGGGCAGTTGTTCGCGCAGTAGCGCGTTCCAATGCAGCGGTTGTAGGCCATGAGGTTCAGTCCATCCTCGCTGTGAACTGTGGCGTTCACCGGGCAAACGGTTTCGCAAGGTGCATTTTCGCAATGCTGGCACATGACGGCCTGCGTGAGCATTTCAGGATCTTCGGCATCCCCCGCGAAGTAGCGGTCGAGGCGTATCCAGGCCATGTCGCGGTTTTTGCGGACTTGGTCTTTGCCGACAACCGGCACATTGTTCTCTGCCTGACAAGCGACGACGCAAGCGTTGCAACCCGTGCAGGTATTGAGATCCACCGTCATGCCCCACTGTTCCTTCGAGGTCAGTTCGGGATGGGTGTAGAGAGAAATATTTGGCGGGATGTGACTATCCATGCCCATCTTTTGGGCGAAGGCGTTGTCATGAGTGTAGCGGTCAACCGTTCCCTCACGGACGAGATCGCGGCCTTCCATGCTGCGATGCTCTTGGGTTTGAGCCATCGGGTAGTCGCGGTTCGTGACCTTGAGACTCACTCCGCTGAGGAAAAGCATGGAGTCGGAGGTGCGAAGCGGATAAGCATCGAAACCAACGCCATCCATCAGAGCGGAAACGCCCTTGCGGCCATAGCCGAGAGCAATCGAAAGCGAATCGTCAGCGTGGCCCGGAGCGACAATCGCTGCGGCTTCGATGGTTTTTTTGCCATCGGAAATTTCGACGATGTCGGCAACGAGGTCGTAATTGACATCGTTGCCCATCTTCTCGGCGATATCACCGAGGACATTGAAGTTGTTGGCTTTGATGCCGAGTTTTTTCGCTGTGGCGGGGCTGACAAGAACAGCGTTGTCCCAAGTCAATTTGGTGACAAAATCCGGCGTTTCAAGGAGCCAGGAGTTATTGGCATAGCGTCCATCGTCCACGCTGGGGCTTTGCAGGAAAACGAGTTCCAAGGCATCTGCTTTTGCGGGCTGGGCTTGTTTGGCGAGTGCGGCGGCCGTGGCGGCGTTGAAGGCCATCTTGGCTGGGGCAAAAGCGGAGTCCGGCAGGAAACCATCGCGCAGGAAGGCATTCCAAGACTCGTCGCTGGCACCTTTGGCCACTTTATTAAAGGTCGCACGAACGAGGGCCGGGCCTTCTGGTGCGGCGGAGCCGGAGAGTTTATTGAGCAGTTCGATTTCGGAGACGCCATTCCACAGCGGAAGGATCATCGGCTGAACCGAAGTGTAGGTGCCGTCGAAGGTGCGGATATCGCCCCAAGTCTCCAAGAAATGGGCGGCGGGCACATGCCAGCGGCAGGCCTTCGCGGTTTCATCCTCGAAAAGGCCAAGGTGGACTGTGTTCGGGACTTTGCCGAGGAGGGCGGTGAAATCGAGGTTGGCTGGAGCGTTTTGGGCTGGATTAACGCCGAGCAAGAAGAGGTTGTTGACGCTGCCCTTGTTGATCGCGGCGGCAAGGTCTTCGATGGAAGCGGCGTCGCGGGAGTCGGTTTTGACTGGCTTGAGGGTGGCGCCGATGTTGCCGAGGGCGCTATTGATCGCGTTGACGAGCGTCTGGAGCGGGGCCGGGGTGAGCGGGCCGGCAAGGACGATCGAACGGCCGGTGTTAGCGGCGAGATCGGCGGCGCATTCTTTGATCCAATCCGCATTGATGGCGGCTTTCGACTCGGGGAATGCTTTGGCAACGGCTGCGAGGTTCGCGTCGTTGGTTTTAGCCGCAACAGCGAGGGCCAACTGGCGGGTGAATTCGCCGAGTTCGGACGCCTTGCAACGCAGGCGGTGATCCGCCATGCCGCCGGTGACCGTGAAGTGGTTCTCCACGGCATAGAGGCGGTTCATTTGGGTGCCTTCCTGATCGGGACTGCGGCGTGCGGCGAAGCCTTGGGCGAAACCGATACCAGTCTCGATAGGATTTAAGAAATCACTACCAATCGCAAGGACGATGTCAGCGCGTTTGAAGTCGGGGACGAGGCGGATATTCGGACCGAAGGAGGCTTCGTTCGCCTCGATGGTCGCTGTGGGGGCTAGAGGATCGTATTCCGCCCAAATGAGTTTCGGGAATTTTGCTTCCAGCGCGGCACGCAGACGGTCGCGGGTGGGCGAGTTTTTCGACTCGGACAGAATGGCGAGACCCTCACCATTGCTGTTGGCGATGGACTGAATGAAGGCGTCGAAAGCCGCAGCATCCGAGGCTTTGCCTTTTTCTGTGATCTGCTTCGAGCGGTGCGGATCGTAGAGATTGAGGATTTCAGCTTGGGCGAAGCTGTCCGTGCCGCCATTGCTGAAGGGATGAAGCGGATTGCCTTCCAGCTTTGTGGGGCGTCCATCGCTGGTCGTGGCGATAAGCGGAACCGCGCCGTAGCGGGCGGGCATGGAAGTGGCGTAGTAGAGGAACTTGCCGGGAATGGCGTATTCCACACCTTTTGTGAAAGGAACGAGGTAGGACTCAGGGCGGCGGCAACCTGCCAAGCCCACACCGGCGAGGGCGATCGAGGCGCCCATGAGCTTCATGAACTCACGCTTCGAGAGGCCACTGTCCTGATAGACATCAGCTCCGCGAGGGAACTCGGTCTGCAGGTGTTTCAAGAATTCCGGGTCGTTCTCGCGCTCGCGAAGGCTGCGCCAGATGCGCGGGTTGGTCTCCGGGGCCGGGTGGTTCAAATTTTTCTTCATCGGTGGCAACCTCCGCAAGTGACGGGCGGGTTGACTTCCCACTCCTCTTTAAACTTCAGGCCGATTTCGCGCTGGGTGGTATCCTCAGCCGGTTTCCAAGCCATGTTGTAGATTTCCGAGGGCGGACGGAGGTGATTTTCAGGTGCGCGGTGGCAGTCGAGGCACCAGGACATGCTCTGCGGCTCGTGCTGATAGACGACCTTCATTTCATTCACCGCGCCGTGGCAGCTGTAACAGCTCACGCCACGGTTCACATGGACGGCGTGGTTGAAATAGGTGTAGTCGGGAACTTGGTGGATGCGCACCCAGTTCACCGGCTGGCCGGTCTTCCAGCTCTCGCGCACGGCGGCGAGCTTCGGACTGTCGGCCTTGATCTGAGTGTGGCAGGCCATGCAGGTCTGCGTGGTCGGGACATTCGAGTGCGAGGCGACCTCGACGAAACTATGGCAGTAGCGGCAATCCATGCCGAGCTGCTGCACATGGATCACATGCGAGAACGGCACGGGCTGGTTCGGCTCGTATCCGACCCGCGTGTATTTGGGAGTGAAATAATAGGTGAGCCCGCCAGCAATGGTGGTGACCAGCGCACCGGCGCAAATGACCAGCTTCAGAGGAAGCCAGTTTGTCCATTTTGGAAAAAAATTCGCCATTGATCAGAGCGTCACAATCGAAAGTTTGAGTCCGTGTATCCGTTGGGTTTTTGCAGTCTTTGGAAATACCTCGGCGCGAAAATTGGCGCGATGGGAGTTTGCGTGGAGACTGCGGATGGAATACATGAGTTTTTGAAAGTCCGGTATGTCTCCAAATTCTTTCCATCGTGTCAATAAATTCAGTGAAATTTCTTTTGCGGTGCGGGCTTTTATTTTTGCGACATTGCTCGCATCGGCGGCACTCACCAGCCGCGCGCAGACACACGCCCAGCCTGAATTGCCAATCACGAAGCTCTCGATCGGCGGCAAATCCATCCGCGCGGAAGTCGCCGACGAGGAGCACGAGCGCGCAGCTGGGCTCATGTTTCGCAAGGAGCTCGCAGACGATGCCGGCATGCTTTTCATCATGCCGCAAACTGGTCCGGTTGCTTTCTGGATGCGGAATACCGAGCTGCCCCTGACCATCGCCTACATTGGCCCGAACGGTGCGATCATGGAGCTTCACGACCTCGAGCCGTTCAATGAACGCTCCGTGCCGAGCAGCTTCCCGCACATCGCCTACGCGCTTGAGATGCCGCGCGGATGGTTCACCAAACATAACATCTGGCCCGGCGAGAGGGTGGTGGGATTGCCGAAGGCGGGGGGGAAGTAGGCGGAGCGAAATTTTGGGCGTGGCGTCCTCTGGCATGCCCCATTTTTCAGCCGCGAAGCAGCGTCGGCGCGCGGCGTGGTGGGAACGGGGCGGAGTGGTTGCCACGCGTTTCATTCTTGGGACAAGCCGGAGGTTGTCCCTCCCGAAGTCGATGACGCGGGGTCGTGCTCATGGGAGGGGCGTCCTCCGGCATGCCCCATTTTTCAGCCACGAAGCGGCGTTGGCGCACGGCGTGGTGGGGATGCGGCGGCGTGGTTGCCACGGGATACAATCTTGGGACAAGCCGGAGGTTGT
>JAPLTI010000290.1 GCA_026398285.1 Verrucomicrobiota bacterium | reverse complement strand
GAATGTAGCCAACACCAAGCTCCGCGGGAGTTATCTTCTTTCGGGCGATTCGAATTCCACGATTCCATTTGTAGAAGAGAGGTCGCCGGATGGAAAAATTACTTCGGTTTCCTACAACGGCAGTTCCTCCGAATCAAAAATCCATATCGGAGAGGGCGAGTCGGCATCAATCACCGTGGGTTCAATGGCGGATGAAAACCGCGCTGTTGCTGACACTTTATCCAAGCTCATTGAGTTAAGGAATGCGATGTCGGCAGCTCCCTTGGCGACCAAAACCCAATCCATCCTTGATCTCCGGGCAAAAGTGCCGCTTAAACTGCCTGCCACTACCATAGTTGGCACCACAATCAACCTCCCATCTGGATTTGATATTGGCGATCAGGTAACTTTTACCCTCACTTCAGGAAAGGGCGCCCCGTTGGAAAATGGGAAAACCTATTTTGTCGTAGACTTGGGCTCAGGAAAAAAAGGCATTTCAGCAACCGATGAAGGTGCAGCGATTACATTAACGCAAGAAATTGATGCTGCATCTAAGGTATCAAAAATAAGCCCACCTGTTGTCAGCCCCACCTCTCTACCTGTATCCAAAACTGGCAGCACGATCAATCTCCCGACAAACGTATTGGTTCGCGATACAATAACCTTTGACTTCACCGCAGGAAAGGGCACGCCTCTTCAGTCGGGACAAAGATATTATGTCGTGGACCTCGGGTCGGGAAACAAAGGTGTTTCTATGACACCTGAAGGACCCGCCATATCTTTAACACAAGAGATCGACACGGCATCCACCGTTTCGAAAGTTCGTTTGGACACCGTCGAAGACACCATCCTCTCCGCCCTCTCCCGAGCCGGCACCATCCAATACCGCCTCGAAACCGCGATGAAGGATTTGGAGGTCCGCTACGAGGGCACCGAGAAGCTCATCTCGACGGATGCCGACATCGACTTCGCCGAGGCCACAGTGCGCCTCAACCGTGCTCAAATGGCTTATCAGGCGGCGATTCAGAGCGGCGCGAGAATTCAGAGCAATTCTCTGCTCGACTACCTCCGCTGATTTCGTTAGCTAATCTTCATCATGCTCGTTGAAGCCTCGATCTCGGGTCAGCAGGAATTTGTTCCTGATGAGACGAACAACCAATTCCTCATGCCAGAGGGTCTCATCGGCCTTCCGGATTTCAAAAAGTTCGAGCTCATCGTTGACCCAGAGAGCCTGCCTTTTGTTGTTCTACGAGCGATCGAGGGCGACGAAATCCAGATTCCAGCCGTCGAGCCCGTGGGACTTGTCGAGAACTACCGCCTGGACATCGGTGACGCTGATGCCGAAATGCTCGGTCTCGTCGGAGCGGACGCAAATCCACTCATTCTTAATGTCGCAACGATCAAATCCTACGAACCTCAGAAGGTGACACTCAACCTCGCGGCCCCCATCCTCATTAACCGTCGCACGCGGGTCGGAAAACAAGTCGTTCTGCTCAATTATCAGAGCTATTCGACCACCCACGTCCTCATCGACGAAACCGCGTAAGCATCCAGAGAAAGACCAGACCGATGCTTACACTCTCCCGAAAAATCAACGAAACGATCCAGATTGGCGACAATATCGTTCTGATCGTAAAGCGTATCGATGGCGACAATGTGCGCATCGGTATCGAGGCGCCCAAGACCATCCCAATCTACAGAGGCGAAATCTACGAGGAAATCAAAGCCCAAAACCTCGAAGCCATCCGCAATCCCCAGACCTCGCTCACCAAGCAAAATCTCGGCAAGCTTCGCCTCGCAGCCCAAGCAGCCCGCGATGCTGCTGCCCGCAAGGCCGCCGAGGGGCCCAAGACAGAGTAGGGGACGAAAAAGTTTAGACAGGATGGTCCGCCTACGGAATTGCAGCTCCGGCGGGACAAGTCATGATCAACAAGATCGACAGGAAATGGTCTGCCAATGTGAAAGCTCTTCCGACTTTCTCTCTCTCCGTGTTACCTGTGGTAAAATAAACCTCTCTTGGCATCGCATAGATTCGAGATCACTCCAAAAACTTCCTGTTTCCGCGCGGCGCAAACCTACCGATATTCGCCTTCGGGCTTCGCATGTCTCGAGTCGACTCATCCATCGGCAAGAACCCCGCATTCCCTGAAGCAAAGGAAACCATCGCCTTGCCGCCATGGCGGAAGTGAGCGGTGACCTCGCGCTCGTCGATGCCATAAAATTCCTCAAGCATCGGATTGCGTGCCGAGGCCGGTCGCTGAAAAGTATTAACCTGGGCCGCTGTGAAAAAAACCACCACCTGCGATGGATCGGAGAGCGCCGTTTGCCTCTTGAGCACGCCGCTTCCCATGAATCCACCGCCGAGAAGCGTGTTATAGCCTACTCCGATATAGCCATTCCGGTATTTCGGTTTGAATGCCTTCCCGCCCAGCGCAAAGCTGGGGTCCGGCCGAAACCCCTTCGGCACATAGTTGGCCAATGGACCCTTCGTCGGATCAAAATTCCGCTGTCCCTCCGGGCTGCTCATACTGCTCGCCGTCTCAAATCCAAACCACCAGGTCGCCCCCACACCATTCGTGGCATCATTCGTCTGGTATGGCCAAAAGGTATAATTGTTGTCGCCTACGTAAGCCATGCCTCCGGCTGCCAGTTGGCGAATATTATTTGCCGACACAGCCAACGATGAACTCGCATAAGCCTGCTTCGCTGCCACAAAAACAACCGCTCCCAAAATGGTCACTATAGCCATCGAAGCCATCAGCTCCACCAGCGAAAAACCGCGAGAAGGGGGCATGGCCGTCCCGGCCGTGCAGACACTGGATACCTTTGCAAAGCGGAATCTGTTTTGGACAGCCATGCCAGCCTCACACACAGGCGGGACGTCTGTGCCCCTCTCTTGACGAAAAGTCCCGGGGAGCGCGCCAGTCCTCGGGCGCCCCGCCACGCGCCCTCGCGGGGCGGTTGTAACAAATGCGGCCGAAGACAGGTGGACCCTTCCCTCACGCATTGGCTCTCCGCCTCAGCATAAAAAAAACCAGTGCAATCGTAACAAGGATCGCCACCGATGGTTCTGGAACTGATACCGCATACGGTTGCAAAACCGCACTTGTTGTAAAACCTGGAGCAAAGCTGAAGGCATCCCACGAGCCATCCACAAGCTCACGATCTGAAGCGCCGATTGGTGATGAAAACCAGGTGCTGGGATAAAACGAGGATCCGTTTTGAGAGTAGCTGGCAGGGCCTATGTAATTCCAGTTGGCATCATAAGTATCATAGCTGAAATCTCCTCCCAAAATACTGTATGCCCAATAACCAGTCGCCCAATCTGCACGAGTGCGATTTTGAAGCCCATCGTTAAAGCTGACAGAAAAGATAGAATCTCCGAATCCATACCGTTCCATTGTCAGGGTAAGGCGGGAATCTGCGCCACTGAGAGTGTCCAATATCGTCGAGGGACTTTGCGGTGCTGTAACTGTCGTCATGCCCGCAATCGCCTTGAGCATCCCAATGCCAGTTGCATTTCCGCTCCACCTATATCCCCATGCCAGCGAGGTAGGCGTGCCGCCATCGTTCCATTGTAGCACCAACGCCGAGCGATTCGGCCCACTCCCCGTCCAGAATTGTATATCATTAAAACTCTGAACCAGCGTCTGCGCCTTCACGCCGAGGGTGCCTATTAAAAGCAGCGATGCTGCCAATACGATTTTCATTTTTGTCCTTCTTTCAAAACACGGGGATGTCATAGGACAATCCCTTCCCCCGTTCTGCGAAAGGACTACCCCCAACACGGACAGTCATGCGCTGCCCGCGCACCGGTTTCAGGTGCTGTGCGGTTTTCTCCGCCGGTTCGAACCCGGACTTTGACCTTTGCGCGACAGTGAGGGACTTCCACCCTTGCTTTCCTAGGCCGACGGATTGGTTGAAATGTAAAAAAGAGCTGTTCGAAAATTCGAGCATTCAACAAAGCCGAGCCTCTTTCAAGGCATGGCAAGTTAAAATGTATCTTCATATTCAAATATGTCGATATGTTCTGTCAACTCTCAAATCAAAAAAAGTTCCAGAAATCCTGAAGGTGATGGAAAGCGCAAACAGCAAGCCCAGGGGAGCATGGGCGTCTCGCCCGTGCAGACACCTATATCCTCCTCGAAAGGACCCTTAACTTTCTTCTCCCCGCCCAACTTCATCAATCCCCGACCCAGAAAATCCCTCCTTGTGCCACGCCATATCCTCAAAAAACCTGAAATTCACGCGCAGAGGAAAAAAATGCCGACTTTGAAAGCGATCGAACTTCTTGCCAATGGCACTTTTTTCCATTTTCCCCGCTTTTTTCGGGATTTAAAGACTTGGCACGGGGTTTGCTATGATTTCACTTGCAGTGAAACGACCCATGGATTGGGTCACAACAAATAAATCATTATGATATCAATCAACGTAAACCCAGCAGCCAGCGGAGCTGGACTGAACCTCGGAAAAGCTAACGAAGCCCTTCAGAAAAGCCTTTCACGGCTTTCAAGCGGCCGACGCATTGTAAACTCCAGCGACGACGCCGGTGGTCTCGCGGTTTCAATGAAAATGGCAGCAGCCCAAAAACGCACGGAAGCTACTGCAATCAATCTCAGAAACATGGTTTCTTTCTTGGATACCCAAGACGGTGCCTTCAAAGTTGCCGATAAAGTGGTTAGCCGCATGTCGGAACTCGCTGCTCTTTCTCGCGATGTTTCTAAAAACTCGGGAGATATTGAGAATTACGACAAGGAATTCTCCAACCTCAAATTGCAAATGATGAGTTTGGCGACAGAGAAGTTCAATGGTGTGCCACTATTCGATGCATCCACAGCAGTTGGCAAAACTTTTACTGTTCCTACATCTGAAGATGGGTCGCAAAATACAACTGTCACCCAAGCCGGACTCGCATCCGATCCTATGATGGATATGATGAATAATGGATTTCATACATTTGAGATTCAAGGAAATAAGTTTATAGCGCCACTTAGTTCAGACCTTACTGCAGCGACCGGCTTCACCGCTTATCAAATTCCTGGTGGCGTCCTGTCCCCTGTTGAGTTGACTGGAACTTTTGCTACTACTACTACTGGAACAGCTACTTTGACTGTCCAAGTTACCGATATTCCGACTGTTGCAGGGACCCCTCCAATTCCATCACAATCTACGATAACATCTACCGGCGGTAGCGTTGCTATTTCAAGAGCTTCGACTTCTGTTCTTGATGCTACAGATATCGACGAATTTATCCAAATTGAAAATTCTAGTGGTCAAACAGTTCGTAATACAGATCTTAACTACGCAAATTCTGATGAATATGCACTACTCACTCAAGAGGCTCTTCAGCAACTCGCTGATATGCGTGCCCAAAACGGCGCGGAGATGAGTCGCGTCAACTTTGCTCAAGATCTCTTGAACATCAACGCAGTCAACCTTGAAGCTGCGAACAGCCGCATCATCGATGTCGATGTGGCTGCGGAAAGTAGTCAGTTGGCCCGCTTCCAGATTTTGCAACAGGCTGGCACGGCGATGCTCGCCCAAGCGAACACCAGCCAGCAGTCGCTCGTTCGCTTGCTCCAAGGCTAATTGCCAGAAACAAGTTGAATTAACAAACAGGAGGCTCTCCGAAAGGGGAGCCTCTTTTTTTGTGCTCATAGAGCCCTCTCTGGGCAACAGCACTCCCGAAGGGCCGGCGCGGTAACACAGAATGCGGTCCACGCGATATGGGGCTTGCAACCCATTTTGCTGGTGTTTAGTAAGTCCCATAGTCTTTGGAATTCAAATCATGAGCACGAAGAAAAAAACGGATATTGATGAGGTTCCAGTCAAAGCAAAAACGCGAGTCCCCCGTGCGAGAAGTAATGCTGGGACTTCGGTGAAAAAGGTTAAATCTCCTGACAAGGAATCGACATCGGTTCCTAAAAAAACAGCGAGTCGCAGGACGACATCAGCTGTGGCGCAGGACTCGGTTGCCGCAGTCGATCTTTTAAATGATTTAGGCAGCCTGCCGCGCAGCTACGGCGAGGAGGTTTTGTTCCTTGTTGCCCAGGATCCTCACTGGCTCTTTACCTATTGGGATATTGATATTTCGCGACATCCGGGCGGGCCTTGTATTTTAAGGGTGGAGCGCGCTTCGGGCGATTTGGAGCAGGAAATCGAAGTCTCCTTCGAGACTCGGAACTGGTATATTCCTGTTCAAAAAGCGGGTGGATC
>JAPLTI010000156.1 GCA_026398285.1 Verrucomicrobiota bacterium | reverse complement strand
TCTTGGCTCGTTTGGAGATCTGACCGACAAGCTCCTGCATGCGCTCGGCGGACTTGGCGTCGTCGATGATGACGGCGTCCACCTCGTCGGTGAGGAAGTCGCGCACTGAGCGTTCAATGAGGTCGGGCTCCTCGAAGAGGCACGCCGGGGCGGGCTTTTCCTGGAGACCTTTTTGGACCTGCTCCCATTGCTCGAGGAGGATGCTGAGATCGCGCACGAAGTAGCGGGCACGCTGGCCGGCGCCGACGGTGCGCATGATGACTCCCATACCTTCAGGCACTTCGAGTTCGCGCAGAATCTTGCGCAGGCGCTCGCGCTCCTTGGGATCCTCGATCTTGCGCGAGATGCCGAACTGGTCGTTGAAGGGCATGAGAACCAGATAGCGGCCGGGCATGCTGATATCCGTCGTGATGCGGGGACCCTTGTTGCTGATGGGGCCTTTTTTCACCTGCACGAGGACATCCGAGCCCACAGGGTAGATGTTTGGCACATCCTTATGGGTGATGCGCGGGGCCTTCTTCTTGGCGTTGCCGTTGCCGCGATTGATGGTCTCGATGCCGCTGTCGAGGGCGGCTGGGATGGCGTCCCAGAATTGGAGGAAGGCATTTTTCTCAAATCCGATGTCAACGAACATGGCTTTGATGCCGGGCTCGATGTTGCGGACTTTGCCTTTGAAAATGCTGCCGACGATGTTGCGGTCGGTTTCGCGTTCGATGGTGTATTCCTCGAGCCGGTTGTTCTCGAGAAGCGCGACGCGTTTCTCGAGCTTTTCACAGCTGATGACCAGCTTGATGCCGGTGGCTTTTTTTCCGATTCCTAAAAGTCTTTTCACGGTTTCTAACATGGGTGGTTGGTAGTTTGGGTGCTCCCCGGGGAGCATGGGTTGAGAGAGTTCATCGGGCCGGTGGCTTTTCGGGTTTTTTCTTTTGGTCAGAGCCGCTGGAATTCTCCCGCTTACCTCCGATGAAATTGAAGATGTTCTGGATGGGGTTCGGTTTGGGGGTGGAAACTGGAGTGGCGGGTTCGGGCTTCGGTGCGGGGGCCTCGGAATCGGCGGTCTTCGGCTTGGTTTTGTTTTTGACCCGTCCTGCGGCATCGGCCTCCTCACGCACATTGGGAGAGGCATTCGGCCGGTTTTCCTGGGCGGCGGCGGAGGGACTCTCGGCGGTCTCGCCGTCATCAAAAAGCTTTGTGGAGGCGGCGACCTCGCGGTCAAAATTCACGCTCTCGGTGAAGAGGAAATTGCCTTTGGCCGGCTCAAGGGCGGCGAGTTGCACATCCTCCTCGCCGGATTTGTATTTTTGGATTCCCTCGAGAATTTTCGCTGCGATGGGTGCGGAGACCCCGCCGCCGGACTTTGCGCCTTGCACGAACACGACGACAACATATTCGGGATTGTCGTAGGGAGCGAAGGAAATGAACCAGGTGTGGTTGTCTTTTTTTCCCGAGCGCCAGAACTGGGCGGTGCCTGTTTTGCCAGCCGTGATCATTTTGGGGTTCGCTGCGCGGCCCGCCGTGCCGCCTCCTTCGTTGACGACCTCCCACATGCCTTTGCGGACATGATTGATCTGATCCTGAGTGATGCCGCCATCGGTGACGATGTTTGCGCGGATGCGTGGAGGCTCTTGGGATATGGTCTTGCCAGTCTGATCAACAATGCGGTCGACGAGACGGGGGTAGTAAACCGTGCCGCCATTCGCAACGGCCGCAGTCACCATGGCCATCTGGAGTGGGGATGCCAGAACATCCCCCTGGCCGATGGCTGTGTTGGCGGTGAGGCCGTTCGACCAGCGGGCGCGGGGGTTGATGGCGGAGAGCCACTCCGGGCCGGGAAGAACACCGGGTGATTCGCCCGACACGGGGATGCCCGATTTTTGACCGAGACCGAGCATATTGCCCATGGCGACGATCTGCTCGATGCCGGCGGCATTTCCAAATTGGTAGAAATAGGCGTTGCAGGAAACCTTGAGCGCGTCTTCGAGGCCATTGTAGGTCGAACCGGGCGCGTAGGCACTGATGGCGCGGTTCACGAGGGGATTGGTCTCGTCCTTGTTGATCTCTGTCCACTTCGAGGCGGGAATGGATGGGATGAACACATTGGGATCATACGAGGGGACTGATGCCATGGCGAGGATATCGCCATTCCGGGGATCGACGACCACGGCGGCGCCTCGACCAACGACGCGCAAGGCCTGCTCGGCGATGTATTGGATTTTTGCATCGATGGTCAGATAAGCGTTGTTGCCCTGCACCGGCTCGCGGCGACCGACCTCGCCCTCGATGACGCCCTTGGCATTTCGCTGAAGGATGCGTGCGCCGGCCTTGCCTTTGAGCTGCTCGTTGAGAAAAAGCTCGAGCTGGGTTTTGCCCTCAACATCGGGTTCGTAGAAATTGAAATCGCGAAGGTCGGGGAGTTTATCGAGTTCGTGCGGGGAGCCGACATAGCCAAGCAGGTGAGATGCCATGGATCCGTAAACATACCAACGAACCGGCTTCACGCTCACATTCACGCCGGCGAGGCCGAGGTTTTTCTCAGAGAAAATCGCCATCTCTTCGAAGTCCAAATCCTGACGGTAGTTGTAAGGCACCTCGCGATTCGTGCGGTAGTGGATTTGAAGGGCGTTGGCATTGTAGTCCCTCGCCACTCCGAGCTCTTCCATGCGTGGAATGACGGTCTCGGAGACGATTTTTACGACATCCGCCTCCTTGAGATCTCGCGGCATGTTGTGCACGCGGCCACGGTAGGTCGTGATGGGCACGCTGCCCTTGCTCTCGCGGTAGGCGCGCACCATGTCGGGCAGGTAGAAATCCACTTCGAAGCTGGCGCGGTTTTCCACGAGCTTGATGCCATTCCGGTCGAGGATTTCGCCACGGACGGCAGGCAGGCGGACGGTCACTTGCGAGTTGGTATTGATCTTCGAAGCGTATTCCGAGCCGCGCACGATCTGGACATTCCACAACCGGAGAAGAATGCCGCCGAAGCTCAAAAGGATGAGCAACCCGAGAAAAATAATGCGTGATCCAGGCCGGGTGCGCTTCATCGATTGATGGGTCTCATTTTACGCGAGCCATCAGGGATTAAGCGGTCGATTTGCGACAGAGTCCAGTAGAACAGAGGTGCAATGAGCGCGGCCATGAGGCCTGGCGCGAGGATGCGCCATGACACGGAGGGTTCCCAGAGGAAGCCGCCGCGTTGCAAGGTAATGGTTAAAAATTGAAGGAGCAGGTAGGCGGAGGTTCCGACACCGCTCAAAACCACAAAGGGCCCAACATTGCGGCTCTTCATGGCTGGCTGAAATCCACTGGCGATGCTCCCGAGAATCACAAAAAAAACGATAGACGAGCCAAGAGGAATTTCAACCTTTCCACCGACGACATGCAAATACATGAGGTCGCTGAGAAAGCCTGTGTAAAATGCCGCCGCTAGCATTGCAGCAAATGGCATCACCATGGCGGCAAAACAAAAAACCATGGGCACCAGCAAAACATGGGCGCCGTGGAGATCCGTCATGGGAGGAAGCGCGTCCTGAATGATGAATGCCAGAACGACACCCGCGAACAATGCTGCCAGATCGATGAGGGTTTTGTTCATTTTTTGCCGATCAGCACAAAAACATCTTCGACCGAGGCGAGGTTCACCGCAGGCTCGACGATGGCCTGGCCGTCGAGGGCGCGGAGGCGGAATTCCTTGATGCGTCCAATCACAAGACCCGGAGGGAAGGATCCATGCGCGACGCCCGCGGTCAGCACCTGCTGGGCGGGTGAAATCTTCGCACTCTTGGAGAGAAAATTCATCTGCAACAGGCCTTCGGCGGCTTTTTCCTGAACACGGAGGCCCGTGATGATGCCTTGCTCGCGCGTGCCGTCGATCTTGGCCGCGATGCGACAGGTTTCATCGGTGATGAGCACAACGATGGATTCATTTTTCGAGACCGTGGTGGTTTTTCCCACAACGCCGAGGTCGGTGACCACCGGCATATCGGCTTCGACGCCGTCCTCGAATCCGCGGTTGACCCGAATCGTGTTCCACCATGTGGAGGACTCCCTCGAGATGATGCGGGCCGGCATGAGTTTGAAGCTCGAGCGCTCGCGGAAATCGAGAGCCATGCGGAGGCGGTTGTTTTCAGCCTCGAGTTCGTTGAGGAGATTGTTTTCGGCGCGGAGTTCGCGGTTTTCGACAGAGAGCTTTTTGTTTTCGACCTCCAGCTCATCGAGCGTCTGCAGACGGCGACCGACGGATCCGAGATTTTCCTGCACGGCGCTGCCGGTGCGGAGAAAAGGCGAGAGCAACGACATGAAGCTCGACTGCATCGACTGCATGGCACCCGGTGAGATCGTGGAAAAATAAATCGCCACGGCCAATACCGCCACCACCAGTGCCATGTTGAGTCTGTTCATCGACAAAGAGGAAGTTCAACTTCCACCCGCTTGATTCCGGTCAACGCCCGTGCGGACGCTCCGCTGAGACGGCTTTGAGGAATTTCAACTCCGTGAGCGCGCGACCCGTGCCTTCGGCCACGGCGCTGAGCGGATCTTCCGCGACATGCACAGGAAGCCCGGTCGCCTCGGCGATCAGGCGGTCCAACCCGCGCAGGAGCGCTCCGCCGCCAGCAAGCACAAGGCCGCGATCGACAAGGTCGGCGGACAACTCGGGAGGGCAGCGCTCGAGTGTAATGCGAACGGAGTCCACAATGGTGGAGAGAGGCTCCATGAGGGCCTCGCGGATTTCCTGTGAGGATATGGAAATGGTTTTCGGAAGACCTGCGACAAGGTCGCGACCTTTCACTTCGAGCCCGACTTCTTTTTCCAATTTGTAGGCCGAGCCAATCTTGATCTTGATCTCCTCGGCTGTGCGCTCGCCGATCATGAGATTGTAGGCGCGCTTCATGTAGTTCGTGATGGCCTCGTCGAGTTCATCACCCGCCACACGAACGCTGCGGCTGAAAACAATTCCTGAGAGCGAGATGAGTGCGACTTCGGTCGTTCCACCGCCGATGTCCACGATCATGTTGCCAGCGGCATCTTGGACAGGAAGTCCCACGCCGATGGCCGCAGCCATGGGTTCTTCGATCAAATAAACCTCGCGCGCGCCGGCATGAGTGGCGGAGTCTTTCACGGCCCGTTTTTCGACCTCCGTAATACCACTGGGCACGGCAACAACTACGCGCGGACGAACCATGCGGCGGCGGTTGTGCACCTTGCTGATGAAGTGGCGGAGCATGGCTTCGGTGATCTCGAAATCCGCGATCACGCCGTCTTTCAAGGGACGAATGGCGACGATGTTGCCAGGCGTGCGGCCGAGCATTCGCTTCGCTTCGTTGCCGACGGCAAGAACGCGGTTGGTGCCCTGTTGCACGGCCACGACAGAAGGTTCACGCAGAACGATACCTTGGTCTTTTACGAAGACCAGAGTGTTGGCGGTCCCCAGATCAATGCCTATGTCGCTTGAAAAGAGTCCCAGAAGATTATCAAACATCGAATGTTATGGAAAAGTTGGTGGAGCGACCGGACGAGGAAGGCGGAACAGCCTTCGGCGACAGGTGATGCGCCAAAATGTTGGTGAGAGGGGAATGATTCATTTCGATCGAGACTGGCGTCAAGATTTAGTTTTTTAAATTTGGGCAGCGATGGCAGCGCCCATTTCGGCTGTCCCGACCAGGCGGGTTTCCGGCGTGTGGATGTCACCCGTCCGCAAGCCACTGGAAATAACCGACCTGACCGCTTTTTCGATGGCGGCGGCGGCATCCTCGCGACCAAGCGAAAACCGGAGCATCATGGCAGCGGAGAGGATTTGAGCGATCGGGTTTGCGATTCCCTTGCCAGCGATGTCGGGTGCCGTGCCACCGCTGGGTTCATACATACCGAAGCGGTTTGAACCACCGGTGGATTCCCCCAGGCTGGCGCTTGGCAGCATGCCGAGGGATCCCGCGATCATGGCCATTTCGTCGCTCAGGATGTCGCCGAAGAGATTTTCGGCCAGGATAACATCGAAGGACTTGGGGTTTTTGATGAGCTGCATGGCGGCGTTGTCGACATACAGGTGCTTGAGCGTGATATCGGGATAGTCCCGCGCCACCTCGTTCACCACGCGACGCCAGAGCACGCCGTTTTGAAGCACATTCGCCTTGTCGATGGAGGTGACCTCCTTGCGACGCTTGCGGGCGGCCTCGAAGGCGACCTTCGCAATGCGGCGGATTTCGCTTTCCCAATAAATCATGGTATCCACCGCGAAATCCTCGCCGTTCTCGCTCTTGATGTATTTAGGTTCGCCAAAATACAGACCGCCGGTGAGTTCCCGCACGCAGAGCACATCAAAGCCGCCTTCAACCAGGCGCGGGTGCAGCGGCGAGGAGTGGGTCAACTCGGGCAGGCAAATGGCCGGACGCAAATTCGCGAAGAGACCGAAATGTTTGCGCAGCGGCAGGAGAGCGGCGCGTTCAGGTTGTTCGTTGGCAGGAAGTGATTCCCACTTCGGCCCGCCGACGGATCCGAAAAGAATGGCATCCGCCGCCTCGCAAGCGGCAATGGTCTCCGCAGGTAGTGCGCGGCCGGCGCCATCGATCGCGGCTCCGCCGACCAGCTTGTGATCGAATTCAAACTTGATGGAAAATTTTTTCGAGACCGCATCGAGGACGCGCAGTCCCTCGGCCATCACTTCGGGTCCGATTCCGTCGCCCGCCAAAACGGCGATGCGGAAGGTTTTTTCTGGATTCATGGCGGCAGGGTATATCTTTTGGCGTCGCCTGAATCAAGCGCGGCGACTTTTGGATGGCTTCAGGCCGCGTTTTTGCGGGATGTGTAGAGCGCGACGAGCGCTGCCCCGACAGCTTGCGAAAGCTCGCCCATGGTCGCCGGAACGATTTTCATGGTGCGTCGCTGCACGGGGAAAAGCCACGGCTGGGCGGCGGCGAGGATTCCACCGAGGTATCGGGCGCGGAATTCCCCGGTCGTGGAATGCGGATCGATGAGTCCCCCGCCGATCACCACAAACTCGGCATCCAACGCCATGGAAAGATTCGCGACATGGATTCCCAGCGCCTTGGCTTGAAAATCAAAAATCTCGAGCGCCAAGGCGTCGCCTTTTTGCGCGAGAGTGCGGAGCGAGAGCGTTTTTTCCTTCAACGGCTTGTCGGAGCGGTGGAACTCATGGTCGGGATGCTTCGGCAAGAGATGTTCCAAATACTGAGCCAGACCGGAAATGCTGGCATAGGCTTCCACGCAGCCCCAGTCGCGTCCGCAGCCGCATTTGAATACAGGAAGACCGAGCAAATGCAGCGGCGAAGGCATGTGACCCGCCTCCATGCCGGCCAGCGTGTCGCCCTCGAGCGGCAGGCCTTCGGGACTAATGTAGGCGGCACCCAAACCCGAACCCGGCGCGAGCATGATGACGCCCGCTTTTTTGTCGCCGCGCACTTTCGCAGCTTCAGCGACTCCGCCGTAGTTGCCGTCGTTGCCTGCCACGAGCGGGATTTTTCGGCCGGCACGGCTTTCGATGGCCGCTGAATAATCGGAAACAAAATTCCAACCCTCGAAGCTCGCCGGGAGGTTCGCTGTGCGGTCCAGCACGCCATAAGCGAGGTAGGGACCGGGAATCGCGAGCCCGACTCCCTTTACCTGATCCCAAGCGAGGTTGTTTTCCGCGAGAAATTTTTCCACGCCCTCGATCCAACCATCGACCACAGCCTTGGTGCCGAGTTGGGCGTTTGTGGAACTCTGCGCGAGATTCAAGGTGACCGGCGTGCCGTCTTCGTAGACCCCGCAGGTCTTCGAGGTGGTTGCGCCGCTGTCTGTGCCGATAAAGATGGTTTTCATGGGATGGTGGGAAGGCGCTTTTTATCCAATGCCGAGCTAAAAGAAATGCCAATTTTGAAAATGTTCACAAATTCCAAATTCACAGCACGCATCGCGTTGACAGCATGAAACCATTTGCTAAACCTTCCGTCCCATTTTATGGCAAAAACCACCAAGTCCACTAACAGCGCAGCCCCGAAAAAGGGCAAATACGTTTACACATTCGGAGCCGCAAAAGCCGACGGCGACGGAAAAATGAAATCCCTCCTCGGCGGCAAAGGAGCCAACCTCGCCGAGATGACCCGCATCGGCCTCCCAGTGCCTCCCGGCTTCACGATCACCACAGAGGTCTGCACTTATTTCTACGACAACAAAAAGACCTATCCGAAGGAACTCCAGTCCCAGATGGAAGCCGGCGTGCGCAACATGGAAAAAATCATGGGCACGAAATTCGGCGATGCCAAGGGCTTCCCGCTCCTCGTGGCCGTGCGCTCCGGCGCCCGCGACTCGATGCCGGGCATGATGGATACGATCCTCAACC
>JAPLTI010000230.1 GCA_026398285.1 Verrucomicrobiota bacterium | reverse complement strand
TGTGAATGCAAGGCTCTGGGTGGTGAGGAGGTTGGCGGTTCTGCGCAGGAATTCCTCCTTACCGGCATCCGAGGCGGCACTCATGGCTACGGTTGGCACCATGTTGGTTGGGGAAGTTCCATTTCCCCAGAAGGCGGGTATGCGGGAGAGGTCGCCGACCGAAACGAGGAAGCCGTTCGCGGAATTGGTGGCAAAACTCCGGATTGCAGCCACCGTGTTCGTGGGGTTGAGAGTCTGGTTGCTGAGAAGCGTGGATGCGCCATTTGTGGCCTGTCCTTCATAGGTAAAATTCGTCAAAGCGGCCCGCATCACAGTGCCAAAGCCGTCACGCACCACACTGTTTGGATTGATGCGACCCGCCGTGTTTGTGTCGGTGCGAAAGACATCCATGAGCAAAAACGCGTTCTTTCCGTAGGCCGCGTTCGTTGCCGAGTCGCTGCCTCGTCCACCGAGCCAATTTTGGTAGTCTGCAGCAGCATTTGTTGCCAGATTGTTCGTGGGAGAATCCGACTGCCCGATGCGAAGGGTCGCTCCCATTGATCGGTAGCCTTCGATGTCATAGCGGATGGGATCGTAAACATAGCCAAGTTCCGCCAGCGAGGTGAGGTTGCTATTTTTTACCAAATGGTTGCCAGCAGGATCGGAGGTGAATTCATACCAGCCTTTTCTCCAAGCACTCACAAGGTTTCCTCTGTAAGTTGGAAGTTGGTCGTATTTATAATTAAGTGTTCCAAATGTGCTAAATATATTTAGATTTGGATCCCCAAACTCTTTGACGCCTCCTCCGGTATTTCCATGCTTCCAACAAACGCTGGTGTTATTATATTGGGCCGAGGTCAACTCCATATTCGATCGCAAATCACCACGAGAGCGTCGTGCATTAGGGTCTGCATTGTTGTTTCCTTCTGCTTCTGGATCACATAGGAATGTTTCAGCTGAAACAGGATTATCATCTCCTCTTCCTAAATATTGTCCTCTGGTAGTATGTATTCTAAAGGCGCAGTCAAGAATTCCATCTGAATTCGCTAAAATAATTCTTTCTCGTTGATCGGTATATTGTGGATTTGCAATAGTTGAATCAACCATTGCAAATCTGGGTTCGCCACTCACTTCTATTCCTGTGGTTGAAATTAAATAATCTTCATAAAGCGAACCTGCTATGGATGCACTGTTTCCAGTTGTGTTTGTAAAATTCCATTCTCCGGAGTTATTTCCAAAATTTAATTGATACCTATTTGTGCTTGAATTTCCAACTAATCCGCTTTGTTTGCCACTGGGAAAGTTACCTCCATCTGTTGTTAAGTAAATCATTCCGTTTGGAGGAATATCGATGTTTTCGGGAAGCCTCATAACAATATCTGATAATCGAAGGTTGCTTGGCGATCCATTTGTGTCTTTGTTGATCCATGGTTGTCTATTTGAAATTCTAATGTGTGTGTTTGATCCCAACTTGCTTGTATTAATAGTCCTTCCTGAGATGTTGCAAAGTTCAACATAATGAGCGAATCTGACGGTTAAACTTACGCTATTTGTTCCCGGATCGCTTGTTGGATCAACAACTCGCGCTATCCTTAAATATTCCGATAAATACAGCCCATTTTCCTTTCCAAATGCAAGTGGCAAATCTGAATCGACAACATCATATTGGATAAAATCCGCGTTGTTTCCTGCGTAAGCTGTGCCGTCCGCTTGAATGATCGTGGCTTGGCTGTCGGTATCAATAAAATCGCGAATATTCGCGGCGATGCGTGAAGCGTAAGCTATTTGGTGGATTGCCGTTGGAGTCGTTGCTGTTCCATTGGCGACCGAGTAGAAGCGCTCCCCGAACTTGGGAAGGTTGTTGGTGATGGCATCGCGGATTGTGAGGGTTTGGTTGGCGATTTGAGTCGCATCTGTTGTGGAGGTGACGAGCGCATTGAGGTTGACCCGGCGTTTGCCATCGAGCGAGCGGTCGTCATGCCGGGAGTAGATCGTCACAAATGGTTTGATGGATTGCCATTGTGCTGCGGTTAAATTTCCGGAGGCCGCGATGGGGTATTGTGCGTGCTGCGGGCTTAGCGGCAGGGCTTGAATTGAGGTGTTTGTGAAGGCAAGGAGATTTGCCAAGTTGCTGGTGGTCAGGTTATTTGTGGAAGCGGGTGCGCTTGTGAGCGGTGTGAGGGCGAGTTCGTTGAATGTCGATCCGTTTGAGCGCGTATGGTTGCCGGTGAGGTTGTTGCTGGAACCCGTAAGGCGAAGATCGAGTTTGCTGCATTCGTCATCCGTCCAATAAGCATAACGCCCCACCACTTTTCCTGCCGCATCTTTGATGTAAATCCAATTCGCAGAGAGGAGTGGAATGGAATTTGTGTTTGTGAAGGTGTTACGAAGTCCCACAAGGCCGCTTGGAAAACGGGCGTTGGTTTTGTTAATGTCGCACCAGATGTCGTTTGAATTTGAGAGGGTGCGGGAAACAGCTGTCCCCGAGCGATCGATGTCTTGAGTGACTACGGCATTCGCTGACAAAAAGACTGCGTCAAAATTTGTGAGCGTTGCAAAATTTGTCACTCCGGTCGAAAACAGCGGCACACGCTTTGTTGTCGTGCCGTTCGAGGAAAAAATCCGCTTTCCCAGAAAGAGATACGGGTTTGTATTCGAGCCTAAAACATAAAACGCTGAATAGGGACCGTCAGCCTTGATGTTGTCCAAGCGCTTCAAAAAATCCTGCATTCCCGCCTCCGCTACCAATTCGGCTTGATATATTGTCTTCAAGCTCTTGGAGATCTTCCGTTCCAAGTTCATGCTGGTTAAAAACGCCACCACGATTGTGCTCAGCACCACCAACACGAAGAGCGTGGTGACAAGCGCGGAAGCTTTTTTTTGGAAGCGGTTTGTCATGGGAGTTTAGACAGAATTAACAGAATTTACAAAATTTCGGGGATGTATTTCTCGGATTTAGCCATTTTTTGATCCATTCTGTTAATTTTGTTAATTCTGTCTTAAAAAATCACGGTGTGTTGAGCTTGATCCTTGTGGTGAAGGCTTTTGTATTTTTCAAGTAGTCGGGGGAGTTTGTGTCTGCGGCGAAATTCTTCCATTCGGCATCCGCATTTCGCGGTTCGAAGCGCATGGTTCTTTCGTTGTTGACCGAGGTGATCTTGATTTCCACGAGGTGGGGCATGTTGGTCGCGGGTGGACGGGTCCATTGGGAAAGATTGGTTCCATCTGTTATATAATAGTTTGCATTGAAATCGACGACATTGCGGGCGAGGATTTCCAGTCGCTCGGTATCGATGTCCAAGACGCTCTTGGGGTTGTTTTTGAGCTTCGTAAATGTCTCGTTGCTTTCGACAAAGTAGCGGTAGAGGTTGTAGGACTGGCGTCCATTGTCTCCTGCGATGGGGCTTTTGTTGTCGTAGGCGACAAAGTAGCCAATGGCACAAATATCGCTTTTGCTGGATGTTGTGTCTTGCGAACTGATGGGCAGCGCGGCGAGGAAACCGATGTTGGGTGTGTTCGTGAGATTCGTGCGGAAAAAATCGGCATTTGTCGTTGGCAGAATGTTTTTCAAGTCGGAGGACATCACCTGCAAAGCCGCCCGCGCCTCGCGATAAGCCTCGACCTTGTTTTCCGCGCCTCGCCAGAGGCTTGTGGCATTTTGGACGATGTTGAGAAGGATGACGAGGAGGACGGATAGAACAGATATGGCGACAAGGACTTCCAATAAGGAAAAGGCGGAGGATTTTTTAGACAGAATTAACAGAATTTTCAAAATTTAGCCCCCCTTGTGTTGTGTTACTTTTTTGGCTTTCGGAATTTCTTTTTGAATTGCAGGCTCTCCGATCCAAAATTCAGCAAGACGCCTTCGTCAAGGCCGGTTGCGGTGAGGTAATTTACGAGTTGGACTTCATGTATGGGCAGGATGGTTTGAACAGCTTTCAACTCAACAATAAGCGTTTGATCTACGACTAAATCCGCAACAAAATTACCAACACACTGTTCCTTATACTTGACCTCAATGGGTTTTTGTCCCTCGGCTATAATTTTGGAGGACGCCAATTCAATAGTCAGTGCATGTTCATAGACAGATTCCACAAAACCTGGACCTAAACATCTATGGACTTCCATGGCAGCACCTATCACTTTACCCGCCAGATCATAATCTCTTTTCATAAATTCTGTTAATTCTGTTAATTCTGTCTAAAACCCTAAAAGCGTTACAAACGAGTTCGTTGCTCTTGCTGTGGGCGGGGCAGAAGGAGGGTGGGTGATGTCGATTTGCACGCGGGAAAGGTTGGTGAGGCCCGTATTTGTAGAGATGGAGATTTGAGCGTAGAAGTCGTAGGAGGGGGTCGGGTTGGCTGAATTTGTATGCGCTTGCACTGTACCGTCTTGTGTGAAGGCGAGGTAGTTGGTGCTGTTCGCGGCGAGGTTGATATTGTGGGTCGAGATTCCGTCGGGGGCTGTGGTGACGGATCTGTTGCCGCTGGATCCGGTTTTGAGTTCTGAAAAAATCCTCTGTGCGATCAGTGTGGCATCCGTTTCCCGCATGCTGTCTTGTGAGGATTTCAAGGCCACGGGGAGCATGCCGACGATGGCAATGACGGCGAAAGATATGATGCCGAGGGCGATCACGACTTCGACCAAGGAAAATGCAGGAGAATCTTTTTGGATTTGAGGGGGAGCAGGTCGGAAGTGGCTTTTTGCCTGCGTCATGCCAGAAGCTTACAACATGCTGACATCCAGTGTGGCACGGCCCGTGTAGCGGGCGAGGGAGATGATCTCGTGTCCACCGTCTTTTTGTTTGTTGACGATAAGTGTCTGATCTACTCCGCGCTGGCCTTCTGTGAGTGCGATGCGGAGTCCGTTCGAGGTGCTGGGCAGTTGCACGGCGCCGGTGGAGGAGAAATGGATGGCACCGAGGTTGTTTTTGGAAGGTTTTCCGGGGAGGGAGTCGATAGTTGTGACGCTTACGGCAGCGAGGCCCGAATTGTCATAGAGAATTTTGGACTCCGAATCCTCGCCATGGAACAGAACGCCGCGCGGGAGTTTGATCCAACGGGTGATGGGCTCCCAGGCTTCGGCATCATTTTTGCGAAGGATGAGCATGGCATCTTGCTCATCGGGTTGTGATGCATCGGTTCCATTTTTTTTCCAGAAAACCACTACGACTTCGCGGCCGGTTTCGATGGCCGAAACGCGGGCCTGCTCGAGCGTGTTCATGACGATGGTGACAGCACCCTTGCGTCCGGTCGGGCTGGTGAGGCCATGTAGGGCTGGAGCAAGCAGGCCCGCGAGCAGTGCGAGGATGGCTGTGACGGCAAGAAGTTCCAACAGCGAGAAGGCACGTTGCTTTTTAGACTTGCGAAGTGAGAGAGTCATCGGCGTGCCGGGAAGCTAGTTTTCCGCACCGCCTTGGCTCAACGAATGAAGTGTTACGATTTCGACATGGCGCGTTTGCGAGGCCTTCTTGTCGGCAAACAGGTGGTGTCAAATCAGCGGTGTGGCACCGGCGCGGACATCTCGAGAGTGAGGCGGCGGGCGTGTTCTCTCAAAAAGGAACGGCCTCTGCGGGCGCTGGCCATGATTTGCTCGGGTTCCTTGCCACCGGCGATTTCCAGAATGAAGGCACCATGGAAATGGACTTGGATCAGTTCGCGCAGGAAGGCTCCCCAGTCGATGCGGCCATCGCCGGGCGGGCAGTGCTCATCCGAGTGGCCGCGGTTGTCGTGCACATGGAGCATGCGCAGATAGGGCGTGAGCTTGTAAACGAGGTTGTAGAGTTCGCCGGAGAGAAACGCATGGCCGGTATCGAGGCAGGCACCGACTTGGTTGGTCTCCAGCGCTCCGAGGATCCAGACGATATCGCTCGAGTTCCCGAAGAGGAGGTGAGGGAGTTTGTTTTCGAGCACGCAGCGAATGCCGACCTCGCTGCAGCGCATGGAGACGCGATTGAGGACGGAGACGACATTTTCGATCCGGACGAGGCGCTCCTCGCGCGAAGGGATGTCTGCATTTTCAGGTCCTGGATGAATGACAAAATAATGCACGCCCAGCACGGCTGCGGCTTCGACGGCCTTGAGAATCTCATCCAGCGCGTATTCGCGGCATCCCGCATCAGGTGAGGAAATGTCGATGTCAGTCGCGAAGGGGGCATGGAACGAGTAGGCCTCCATGCCGAGCGCATCGATCTTGTTCGCTGCTTCGCGCACGGCGCTGAGGTTTTTGTAATCCAGATGCGCAGGGGAAAAAACCACCTCGATCATGCTGAAGCCGCTCGCGCGGATTGTCTCCAGGCAGTCGAGTATGTTGGTCATGTAAAAGCACCCCGTGGAAAGCCCGATAGGCCAGTTTGTCATATGAGAACCCTTTCAAAATGGTGTGTGTGTGATCCCTCCAGTTCCGCTTCGGCGATGCTTGCGGCTTCGTCGGCGACGCTGGTTTTCAAGCCCGAGAAAATCCGCACATAGAAATCCGCCCGCATCTTTGGAGAGTAATCTTTCCATTGCTTTCCCCAGCCATAGTCGCGCTCGAACTTGGAGCGGATGAGCCCAGCGACATGCCTGGGATGCCAGCCTCTGGGCACCAGAGTTTCGGTGACGGCGCGAATGGTGGTCGGCCGGAGAAGGAGATCGTTTGGAAAAAGCAGTGCATCACGAACGCTCTCTGGGAGGGTCTCGAGAGGCGTGTGGTCGTAGGTGTGCGGCCAGCTGGCGACGGGGTCGTGCTGTCTGGAGTAAAAAAAATCGTGGAAGGTGCGCAGGTGGGAAGTTTCGTATTCCTTCAGGAGCTCGCCAGTGCCGGAGGTGGCATCGGGAATATCTGTCGAGAAGTGCTCCGCCCAGCGTGCGGCCCGCTCGGGGTCGCGCATGGCGGCCACGGCGCCGGAGGTTTCGTTCTCCCCCGCAGGCACGAAAATGATCGGCCCGATCTTGCCGATGTTATCCTCACCGACGGCGTAGGATTGCTGCCAAGGCTTCAGATATCCGCTGAACGGAACCCTCACCGTCCGCGTCGGCAGAGGGTCGCCATATTCGGAGAGGTCTATTGAAATCATCTCCCGACCACGCTGCGAAGGGGCAACTTCCACAGCCGTCAGTTCGATCGGAATCCGGCAATGCGGGCGCGCCATTTCAAGAATGAGACGGCCGAAAAATTCCATCACCAGCCCGAGGCCGGCGAAGGCCTTTTCGATGCGTGTCGGGGCATGTCCATTGCTGGCGGCTTTCGACCCTAGGTCGCAAAGTTCTGAAAAGACTGGCGAGTCGCGGCGGATGCGCCAGACATAGTGGTGGCCGCGTCCGCTGAGAACATGCAGGGCGTGGACGCCACAATGTTCGAGGATTCGATGGATGGCGCGCGCCACGGGTTCCTGGAGTTCAAAGGTTCTTTTGGGATCCAGATAGGCCTCTGCGGCGAAATCAAAATTCACATACTCGATGTCGAGATGGGCAATGAGGGATTCACGGTCTGAGAGCGAGCGGCAGATATCCAAGCCTTCCTCGAGGCTGTGGAAAAGCTCGTCCGGCATGCGTGGCTCGCGCACCGGCCATTCCACGCCATCCGCCGTGATGTAGTCGCAGGTCGCTGTGGAGGGAGTTTTTCCGCCAAGAAATTCCAGCATTCGAGTGCGCACAACGGGGCTTTTGTAGAATGCGCGTAGTGTTTGACGGATGTCTTGCATAACGGCGGAGGTCTAACGCGCGTGCCCTTGCGGGCACGCGCGAGGACGGCTTTCCCCTAGCTAACCGGGATTTCCAGCGCCTTTGGTTTTGCAATCTCGCCTTTCGGCAGGTGCACCCTCAGAAGGCCATCCTTAAACTCGGCCGAGACCTCGTTTTTTCTCGTGCCCTCGGGTAGGGAGAACGAACGCTCGAACGCGCCGTAGCTGCGCTCAAGGCGGTGGAAGCGTCGTCCGCTCTCCTCCTTCTCGAGCTTGCGCTCGCCGGAGATGCGGAGTGAGCCGTCTTCCACTTGGATTTTGACATCCTCTCTTTTCACCTCAGGGAGTTCAGCCTTGATGGTGTATTCCTTGTCGGTTTCTTCTACATCCACGAGCGGGCTCCACTCGTTTGTGTTCAGCGTCTCATCGATATTCCAAGTCAATGGAGGTCGCGGGAAGATGCTGTTCATGCGGTTCGTCATGGTTTCGAATTCCCGGAAGGGATTCCAACGGATCAGTGTGTTCATTATTGTCTTTGGCCGGTGTGGTTCATTGTCTGCGGTCACAGCCACCGGAGCCGGAATCCGCAGTTTGTTCGCGCGGGTCGATCAACGAGCCCCCGCTTACATCCACACCAAACAATCTCTTCTGAAGCCTCTCAATGGGGTGAAATCCGAAGCCTTGCGCCTTTCCACCTGCGGCGTTCGTCCCTACGCTCTTGGGAGTTCATGCCATACGGTTCGACGAGTGAATATGTATTCGGGATTTTTGCCCTGCTGCTCGGGGCTATCGTTGGTTCGTTTCTAAACGCCTGCATCCACCGCATGCCGCGAGGTGTAGGCCTGAATGAGCCTCGGCGCTCGTTTTGTCCCGGTTGCGAGCGCATCATCCCCTGGTATGAGAACCTGCCACTGGTCAGTTGGCTGGCTTTGCGCGGCAAGTGCTCGGGTTGTGGTTGGCGGATTCCGTTCCGTTACTTTTTGGTTGAGGCTCTGACGGCGTTGCTCTTTGCAGTCGTGTGGGAGCGTTTCGGTTTGCCCTTGGCGGCCGTTTATTGGGTTTTTGTGAGCTTGCTCGTAGTGGCGACTTTTATTGATTTCGAGCATTTCATCATTCCGGATGAGATCACCTGGGGCGGCGCGGCGGTGGGGGTTATTTTCTCCGCACTTGTCCCGGAAATGATGGGTTTCTTCTCGCGCTGGGAGTCGCTGGCTTATTCGCTCGGAGGGGCCGCGCTAGGATTTGGGCTCCTCTTTCTGGTCGTGGAGGGAGGGAAGTTGGCATTTGGAAAAATCCGGCACGCATTTCCCGAAGCGGAGGACTTTGAATGGAGGAGGGAAGGGGATCGCATCGTGCTAACGCTGGCTGGCGAGGAACTGGATTGGATGGATATTTTTTCCAGAGAGCGCGATGTGCTCACGATTGAAGCCGATGGGGGCGCGCTGGGAGCGGATGGGGCCGAAATTCGCGGCAGGCTGAAATTCTGGCACAACCGCTACGAGTTTGAAACATCCAGCGGTTCACTGGACCAGCTCGGGCGCATCTCGGGCAAAATGAGTGCAGTCGTGATTCCCAGGGAGGCCATGGGGTTCGGCGACGTGAAATTCATAGCCTGCATTGGCGCCTTCTTAGGCTGGCAGGCCGTTCTATTCACCCTCTTCGCGGCATCCATCACCGGCTCCATCGCGGGATTTGCGGGCATCGCTCTGGCAAGAGACCGTGCCGGCGTGCGGATTCCGTTTGGGCCGTTTCTTGCTCTGGGCGCTCTCCTCTGGCTCTTCGGCGGCAGGGAATTGGCCGAGTGGTATTTCAGTGGTCTGCGCAGCGCGGGTGGATTTTTTTAGCCCCCAAGCAGAATTAACCACAGAGGACACAGAGAGCACGGAGAATGGGTTGGTGACAGTAAATCCTGTTATCCTGTCTTAAAATCCGTCCCAAGTTAGACAGGGCAAGAATCCACATATTATTTCAGACAAGCAAGCTAACTCGAGCGACGGGTGTTCTTCTCGAAAAGATAATGGCTCACGAGCCATTCGTTGCCGTTGCTGAAGCCCCAGAGTTCCGCACATGAGAGGAAGAAGACCCTCCAGTAGGCGCGCCACTTGGCGGTGTCTTCCTTGCCGTAGGTGGCCTCAAGAATGGGAGTGATGACTGCCTCGTTGGCGTCCATTTTTTCCAGCCAGGCTTCCGAGGTTCTTTGGTAGTGGGTGCCGCTCACGCGCCAGTGACCTCGAATGGCGAGGTCATCCTGGAAGTAGAGCAGGAGGTCGTCCGAGGGCATGGTGCCGCCCTCGAAAAAGTAACGCGTGATCCAGTCCGACGGGTCCTTGCCTTCGAAGTGATAGGCGAACTCGCGGTGGGTGAAGATGTGAACGAAGAGCTTCCCGCCCGGCCGCAGCCAGCGTGCGACTTTTGCCATAAGGAGTTGGTAGTTCTTCATGTGCTCGAACATCTCGACGGAAACCACACGGTCGAACGAGGTATCGCCGGCTTCGAATTCATTCATGTCCGCTGTGAGGATGCGCACATTTTTGAATCCCTGCCGCGCTGCCTCGGCATCGATGTGGGCTTTTTGAGTGGAGGAGTTGGAAACGCCTGTGATGCGGGAGTTCGGGTATTTTTCCGCCATCCAGAGCGTGAGGCTTCCCCAGCCGCAGCCGAGTTCCAGCACATCTTGTCCATCGGTGAGTTGGGCGCGCTCGCAGCTGAGGGCCAGCATGGCCTCCTCGGATTCGGCAAAAGTCGTATCCTCCCTCGGCCAGTAGCCGGAGCTGTATTTCATGCGGGGACCGAGGACGAGTTTGAAAAAATCAGTCGGCACCTCGTAGTGCTGCTCATTGGCTGCCTCGGTCTTGATGGCGATCGGGCTGCGCTTCAGGTCTTCGATAAAGGCACTCAAGGCCTCGCTCTGCGCGATGGCGTCGGGTTTTGTTTCTTCGCGGAGCTTTTTGGCCAGCAGGTTGCGAATGCCGATGCGAATGGCTGCATCCGGCAGGAGGGAATCCAGGGAATGAACGGGCTGGTGCGTCGTTGGTAGTCGCGGTAGGCGTCTCCGCGTGTGGCAAGGGATCTGGCCTCCGACGGAGGTATGCCTGTCATGCAGGTCAGAAAATAAAGCATCAACAGCGGACTGGCGAGGCCGACCCAGCTCCACGGCGAGCCAAGCGCAAACACGAAGTAGGCGATCCAGACCATCCACTCGAAAAAATAGTTCGGATGGCGCGAATATTTCCAAAGGCCGATATCACACACTCGGCCTTTCAATGCCGGTTGCGCCTTGAAAAGTTTGAGCTGCATGTCGGCGATTGACTCCCCGCCGATGGCGACCAGCCAGAGAATGACTCCCGCAACCTCAAAAAATCCAATTCCCGGAGACGGATTCGCACACGCCACTGCAATGGGAATGCTCAAGACCCCGATGAGAACGGCCTGCAGTTGGAAAAAACCGAAAAACATCAGCCAAGTGTGTTTGGGAAATTGCGTGCGCAGCGCGGTGTAGCGAGGGTCCTCCTCCGGATGGTGCGACATGACACGTTTGTAGAGATGCATCCCCAGTCGAAAACTCCAGGCGAAAACCATGGCGGAAATCAGCGCGTTCCGAATCATGTGGCCGCTGCCAAAGATGCCGTAAAAAAGGGCCACTGGCGTGAATCCAAACGACCACCAGATGTCCACAATCCCCGCATTGTTCATCCGGCGCGCAAAAAACCAAACGACAACCATCATGGCCATCGCCAAGGCTGTTCCTGAAATGAGCAGTGGAAGAATATTCACAGAGTAGAAATCTATGCGGGCCGTAAAACTATCCTATGCGGCTGTTATTGAAACGAAAAATGCCCAGCTCGTTCTTAAGCCGAAAATGACGCGATGGCTGCTGACACCGGGAGGGCCAACCTCCGGCTTGGCCCAAATATACCCTCTGAAGCTGCCGAATCGCTGTTAGACACCACTATGTCCGAATGCCGCTCGAACCAGACCTTGCGCAAAAGGGAGCATGGTCGTCCTGAACGTGAAAGGCTTTCACTCCGCAAATTCAGCACCCGCCGAACGCCGCTTCGCGGCTGAAGAATGGGTCATGCCGGAGGATGAGCCCTCCCATTGTTTTCGAATCGCGCTGCCGCGCGCGACTCGATCCTAAAAAATCATTTCGCTGTCCATGTGGGATCGATGAGCGTCGCTTGAGGGAAGGGCGGCGGGCCTTTTTCGCTGCGGTGGAGCATTCCGATTAGCATGTCCACCGCCGCTTGGCCTGCCAGTTCGTTGTGTTGGTTCATACCTGGCCAATGTGGGGTGCCGGAACGCCACTCGTATTGGACCATCAGGACATCGTCGGGCACGCGCAGGTCACAGGCCTCCACCCAATCTCCGATTTCGTGGTAAAGGCTGAAGATCGCATCCGGGCGCTCTTGCTTTAGCCAGCGGTGGAAAAGGGATTTGTTCAAGCGTGCTTCGCTGACTTCGAAGAAAGGCTTCAACCGCCGCGTCGCAGGCAGGCGCCGCTGCCCGACTTCGTAGCCGGCGCTGAAGCGGTGCTCGACCAAGGCGTCGATCCGTGCGTCCAGCACAAGGCCGGGGCGTTTGTAACCGAGTTCGAGCACTTTCTCAAAGGCCCTCAGTGCGACCATGTGATGATCCACGCAAGCGAAGGATAGGCTCGGGTCGCGTGTTCGAACTCCGGTGACGACCAAGGGGAACTCTCGTGCCACGGGTTGAAAAGACTCTGGCAGGCGATTCTCATCCATCAGGCCGACCAGAATGCCACCCGGAATGCCTCGTCCGCGAAAAATCTGGCACAGGCGTTCGCCGCTCAGATCGGGTTTATGAATCCAAAATTCATCCAACTTGTAGCCGAGTTCAGTCGCTCTCTCGCGGCAGCCTTGAACATAAAGTGGAATCGTGGGATGCCGCTTAAAGGCCATTTCGTCGAGGTTCGCGTTGATCAAGGCCAGCGTGCACTGAAACCGCTGGTTGCCTCCCGCATGGAGCCGAGCCATTAATTCCGCTACGACGGCATTTTTTTGGTAGCCCAGGCTCTTCGCGGTTTCCGCGATTCTTTTGCGTGTGGCTTCGGAAACCTGTGGGCTGTTTCGCAGGGCTTGCGAGATGGTGTTTTTGGAAACTCCGCAGGCTTTGGCCAGATCTTGCATGGAGACCGGTTTCATGTCGGCAACATTACTGTCATGTAAAATCTGCGTTTACAATCCCAGCTCCCTTGCTTGCATGGGGTCCATGAAATGTTCCCTTGGCGTAGACTACGGCACCAATTCAGTTCGCGCGCTTGTCGTGCGCTGTGACAATGGCGAAGAACTCGGCAGCTTTGTGGCCGGTTATCCCTCAGGAAAAGACGGGGTGCTCATTGATCCCAAGGACCACCACCTCGCGAGGCAGCATCCCCCGGATTATCTCGTGGGGCTTGAGCTTTGCGTGAAAGGCGCCCTGGCCGCCGCCGCGAAGAAAAACAAGGCCTTCACACCTGCGACGATCGTTGGTCTCGGTGTGGACACGACCGGCTCGAGTCCGATTCCGGTGGATTCCGCCAACCGCGCGCTCGCGTCTTTGCCGAAGTGGAAGAAAAATCCCGCCGCGCAATGCTGGCTATGGAAGGATCATACTTCTTGGCAGGAAGCGGCACGCATCACGGAACTCGCTGCGAAGCACCGTCCAGAATACATCGCCAAGTGCGGCAATACTTATTCCTCCGAGTGGTTTTGGAGCAAAATCTGGCACTGCCTGAAAACGGCGCCTGATGTTTTCCAAGCGGCTTACTCCTGGGTCGAGATGTGCGACTGGATTCCCTCGGTGCTCTGCGGAGTCGAGGATCCTAAGCAAATCAAGCGCGGCATCTGCGCGGCTGGCCACAAGGCGCTTTACTGCGATGAATGGGGTGGATTGCCCGATAAAAAGTTTCTGTCCTTGCTCAGTCCCAAACTCGCGGAGCTTCGGGATCGCCTCTACGACAAGGCCCATGATGCCAACACCGCCGCCGGCACACTCTCGCCGGCATGGGCGAAAACGCTCGGCCTGCCCGCCGGGATTCCGGTGGCCATTGGCGAAATGGATGTGCACTACGGCGCCATCGGCAGCGGTATCAGCGAAGGCACATTGGTGAAGGTGATCGGCACCTCGACTTGCGACTGCGCTGTTGTTCCGGCAACCAAGAAAGTCAAAGACATCCCCGGCATCTGCGGAATTGTGAAGGGTGCCATCCTGCCCGGCTTTTTCGGTATCGAGGCGGGACAGTCCGCCGTGGGCGATATTTTCAAATGGTGGATCGAATCCGTCTGCGAGGGCGACGCCGCCCTCTATGCGAGCCTGGCCAAGGAGGCTGCCACTCTCCAACCCGGCGGCAGCGGCCTGCTGGCGCTTGATTGGAACAATGGCAACCGCACGGTTCTCGTCAATCCGATGCTCAGCGGTTTGCTTTTGGGAACCACGCTGCACACCACCAAGGCGGAAATTTACCGCGCGCTCATCGAGGCTACGGCATTTGGCGCGCGAACGATCATTGAGCGGATCGAGTCCTACGGCGTGCCCGTTAAACGCATCGTTTGCGCCGGCGGCATTGCGGAAAAAAATCCGCTCCTAATGCAAATCTACGCCGATGTCACCGGTCGCACGATGTTGGTCGCGGGCTCCTCGCAGGCCTGCGCCTTGGGTTCGGCGGTCTCCGCTGCCGTGTTGGCGGGGGTTTTCAAAGATTTCCCTGCAGCCCAGAAGGCGATGATCTCGCTCAATGACATCGAATACAAGCCCCGCGCGGCGGCCCGCAAGACCTACGACCGCCTCTTCGCGCTCTACCAAAATCTTCACGACGCCTTCGGAGGCGTGAACCGCAAAGCCGATCTCTCGGGCGTCATGAAAGAACTCCTCGCCATCAAATCCAAAGCCCAAAAATGAAAACACCCGAAATCTGGTTCCTCACCGGCAGTCAACACCTCTACGGCCCCGAAACCCTCAAGCAAGTCGCTGCCGACTCGCAGGCGATCGCTGGCGGCCTTGGCGAAAAACTCCCGCTGCCTGTTGTCTTCAAGCCAGTCCTCACTACACCCGACGCCATCCGCGCGACGATTCTCGAGGCCAATGCCAATCCCGATTGCGCAGGGTTGATTCTGTGGATGCACACATTTTCTCCCGCGAAAATGTGGATCGGCGGCCTCTCCGCGCTGCGGAAGCCATTCCTGCATCTGCACACCCAGTTTAACCGCGATCTGCCATGGGGGGAGATCGACATGGACTTCATGAACCTGAACCAAGCGGCCCATGGCGACCGTGAGGCGGGGTTCCTCCACACGCGCATGCGTCTTGCGCGAAAAGTTGTCGCAGGGCACTGGCAAAGCGAATCAGTGATCTCCCGCATCGGCGCATGGGTTCGCGCCGCCCGCGCATGGCACGATTGGCAAGGTGCCAAGTTTGCACGCCTCGGTGACAACATGCGCCAGGTGGCCGTCACGGAAGGCGACAAGGTTTCGGCCGAAATGAAATTCGGTTTCTCGGTGAACGGCTATGGAATCGGCGACCTCGTGGCGATCCAAGCGGGCATTGCCGATTCGGAAATCAACGCGCTCTGCGAGGAATACGCCGCCAGTTACCAATTGGCACCAGCGCTTGCCAAGGGCGGGGAACGCCACACCTCGCTGCGTGAGGCCGCTCGTATCGAGGCCGCTTTGCGGGCGTTTCTGAAGCAAGGGGAATTCAAAGGATTCACCACTACCTTTGAGGATTTGCACGGACTCAAGCAACTGCCCGGCATCGCTGTCCAGCGCCTCATGGCCGAGGGTTACGGCTTCGGTGCCGAAGGGGATTGGAAAACAGCCGCCCTGCTCCGCGCCATGAAGGTCATCGCTTCCGATCTCGGTGGACAGACCTCATTCATGGAGGATTACACCTATCATCTGGAACCCAACAACCACCTTGTCCTTGGCTCTCACATGCTGGAAATTTGCCCATCCATCTCGCAGTCCAAGCCTTCGTGCGAGATTCACCCGCTGGGCATCGGTGGCAAGGAGGATCCCGTTCGCCTCGTATTCGATGCACCCGCTGGCAGTGCGTTGAACGCCTCGCTCATCGATCTCGGCAACCGCTTCCGGCTTTTGGTCAACGAAGTCGACGCCATCCAGCCGCCGCATGCTTTGCCAAACCTGCCTGTGGCCCGTGCCGTCTGGAAATGCCGACCCGATTTTGCCACCGCCTGCGAATCTTGGATTCATGCGGGAGGCGCTCACCACACGGGCTTCAGCTACACGGTCACCCGCGAGCATTTGGAGGACTTCGCCACCATCGCCGGTATCGAGTGCGTCGTCATCGGAGACAAAACCGAAGCGGGAGCTTTCCGCCAGGAACTCCGCGCCAACGAGGTTTTTCATCACATCGCCGGAGGATTCGTCGCGTGAGCCGTTACGAGGCGATCCGCGAGGAATGCCGCGCCGCCAATGCCGCGCTGCCCGCTTCAGGTCTTGTCGATCTGACCTTCGGCAATGTGAGCGTCTGCGACCGCGAGGCCGGAGTTTTTGCCATCAAGCCCAGCGGCGTGGCCTACTCGGCCCTGAAGTCCGAGGACATGGTGATCGTCGATTTCGACGGCCGTGTGGTCGAGGGGACTCTCAATCCCTCATCCGACACCCCGACGCATCGCAGGCTCTTTCTCGGATTTCCCGGCATCCGCTCGGTCGTGCACACGCACTCGCGCAAGGCAGTCGCCTTTGCCCAAGCGGCGCGCGGCATTCCGCTGCTCGGCACCACGCATGCCGACTACTTTCGCGGGGAGGTGCCTGTGACACGTGCCCTCACGGCCTGCGAGATTTCCGACGCCTACGAATGGGAAACGGGAAATGTCATCGTCGAGCGCTTTGAGGGACTCGATCCCATGGAAATCCCAGCCGTTCTGGTGCGCAACCACGGCACGTTTGCATGGGGTCCATCAGGTGCCAAAGCCGTCGAAAACGCCCTCGCCCTCGAAATCGTCGCCGACATGGCATTCCACGCGCTCACACTCGATCCCTCTGCAAAGTCGCCCTCTCTGGCCCTCTCCGAGCGACACTTCCTCCGAAAACACGGCCCCACCGCGACCTACGGACAAGCCTGAAAAACCGGGATATGACATGTAGCCGATAGGCGGAGTCAACCACGCCATACTGTCGGCTACATATCATCTCCCGGTTTCACGATTCGCGCTGTCGCGCGGCGTGGTGATCGTTCACGAAAAGTTTCAGACCGCGATTGTGTGGGGTAGGGGGAATCCTTCGGCGCCCGGGCAATGGACGCGGGTGTGGTTGTTTCCGGTGGCTTGGAGTTTTTCCAGAATGGTGCCGGTGGCGAGTGCCGGGGCATTGCAGTCGTCGCTGAGATGCGCGAGGAGGACATGGTGCAGGTCGGGGCTTGCGATTTCGGCAACGAGGTTGGCTGCGGCTTGATTGGAGAGGTGGCCGTGACGGGAGAGGATGCGTTGCTTCACGGACCAGGGGCGCTTCTGATCATTTTGCAGGAGGGTCTCGTCGTGGTTCGCTTCGATGAGCACGGCATTGACGCCGCGCGTCGAGTTCACCACCTGACGCGGGGCGTGTCCGAGGTCGGTGAGGACGGCGAAGGATGACGGGCCATGCCTTAGAACGAATCCGACAGGGTCGGCGGCATCGTGCGGCACGGCGAAGGGATGGATGTTGAAGTCCCCGACTTGAAAGGCCGCTCCGCTTGAGAAGTAGCGCCAGTCTGTTTGCATGCCGCCTTTGCGCAGGCTGTCTGCGGTGAGTGGGTTTGTGAAAACAGGGATTTCATTTTTTCCGCAAAGTCCCTTGAGGCCCCGTGTGTGGTCCACATGCTCGTGGGTGAGAAGGATCCCTGCGAGTGTCTCTGGCGGCGTCGCCAGTCCAGCAAGAAGCTCGTTGAGGCGTTTCGCGCTGAGGCCAGCGTCGATCAAAATCGAGGTCTCTCCCGCCTTCGCAAGAATGGCGTTTCCCGAGCTGCCGCTGGCGAGGATGGAGACATGAATCATGAGCTGTTTATCGTAATCAAAAAGGCTCCCGGTTTGCGAGTCGAAGATCGGCGCGCAAGAGAGGGCTTGCAGTGGATATGCGGCACGGATAGAGCCTTCGGACATGAAAAGTTTTCTCACACTTCGCAAGGGCGGCAATGAGGCGGGTGTCGTTGCTCTTGTCGCTGTTTGCATATTGCTCCTCGCGGGATTTCGCGTGCTTCGGGCCGGACTTCTTCCGGAGTTGCCAAATTTCTCTCCTGTGGCCGCCGTGGCTTTTTGTGGCGGGCTTTTCCTGCCCGGCGTTCTGGCTTGGATCGTTCCTGTCGGCATCCTCTTTGTTTCCGACCTGGCTTTGGCCATGCTCCTCAAATACCCGGCATTCAGCTCGGCGCAGTTTGTTTCCTGGGCCTGCATTTTGGCAGTCGTTGGAATCGGCCGCCTTCTGTCCAAAGCATCCTTCTCAACGCCACGATTTTTTTCCGCATTGATCGGCAGCGGTCTCCTCTTTTACCTCTTGACCAATACTGCGGCGTGGATCGGAAATCCCTCGTATCCGAGAGGCTTGAGCGGGCTTTGGATGTCGCTCACCACAGGGTTGCCCGGCTTTCCTCCTTCCTGGATGTTCTACCGCAACGCGCTGGTATCGGATCTCATCTTTGGAGCTTTGCTTTTGGCGGTTTGGGCTCTGGCCCGTCGCGCCGTGAGGGAAAATCCTCAGCTCCACAGAGCCTGATCGAGGAGCTCTCCTCGTTCGAAAAATAAAAAACCCGACCCTTTTGTGGGTCGGGGATTTCATCGTAGAAAGGGAACGCCCTTTATTTACTTGGGGACCGGGATCGGGTCGGGAGTCAGGGCCTTGGCCAAGGAGGCGAGGCCTTTGTATTTTTTGCCGGTCTTCTTAACCATCCCTCGGGATACAAGATTTTGAAGTTTCTCGTAGGCTCGAAGGCGGAGCATCTCTTCGCCGCCGCTGGCCGCGTTGCGAGCTTTCAGACGCTCATGGACCTGATCGAACAACTGCTTGAATTCGAAGGAGGTCTTTTTAGTAAGAACTGCCACCAGTTCCTCGGTAACCAAATCAGGTCCGCGTCGGGAGAACGCGCTTTTACGTTGCATAAGCATTAGAAAACATACTTACCACGATCCTGCGGACTTGTCCATCTTTTGTTTCCTTAATAAGGAAAATAAACATTAATAATGCTGTAACAATTTCTAATCTAATTTCATAAAAACTATAAATTGTTCGCATTGGAAATTGGCGAAATTCCTCAGCGGGTCGCAAAATTCCCGGCATTGAAACCGAACGGTCT
>JAPLTI010000329.1 GCA_026398285.1 Verrucomicrobiota bacterium | reverse complement strand
CCGCACCAGAATCCTCTTCTACTGCGGTAGACTCGATCTTTTTCCCGCTACCCATGAAATTCCGTGAAGAACCAAAATGGTTTCCACGACAACTCTCGTGGGAAGCACCCGCCCTCGGGTGCGCCCCGAGATTCAAAAATCAATCAGCTAGTGGTATTATTTGTCAGTTTGCAAACAATTCTGTCTGATTTTAAATTATGAACAGATTTATATTTTTGCTTTTTTTGGTTTCCTTCGGAATCCGCAGCTTTGGTGGAGATAATGAAGCCGAGGAGATCTATCAAGCAGCCAAGCCAATGATTGGACAGGAATCGCCTGCCGCATCAAGGCAGTTGGGCTTTGGTTTGATGCAACAGGCAGCCGACAAGGGGCACACCAAAGCCCAGTCGATTGTTGGATTTCATTTCGCTCAAGGCGATATTTTTCCTAAAGACATAGCAAAGTCGCTTATCTATTTACAGAAAGCCGCAACCTCCGGGGATGTCTTTGCAAGTAGGAATCTGCGCGTGCTGTGCGAGACGACAGGAGGAGGAACTGCAGAGAATCGTGCCGCTGCTTTGGAGACCTTGAATCGAGCTGCGAACTCGGGAAGTGCTGCTGCAGCAGCCCAGTTGGGAGAACTGTATTTTTTCGGTGGCGATGGGGCGCCGCCTGTCGACTATCATCTGGCAAAAAAGTTTTTGCATATTGCCGCTGAGCAATCGGATTTGCAGTCTTGCAACACGCTGGGTGTGATTTATGAGCAAGGTCTAGCAGGCGAGGCGGACAAGCAAAAAGCTTTTGTTTACTACGAAAAAGCGGCGCATGGGGGCCATGCCAAAGCTCAAGCCAGCCTTGGATCTGCCTATGCGGGGGGCGGTGGCGTGGAACACGACTTGATAAAAGCCTACAAGTGGTTTACCTTAAGCGCGCTTCAAGGGGAGGTCACGGGAAAGAATGCCTTGGGGGACTTTGCGCGCGGATTAAGTGAGGTGCAGATTGAGGAAGGAAATCGCTTGGTGGTTGAGTTCTTGCAAAATCAGGGTAAAGAGATTCCGGATCATCTTCTTCAAAAAGGGGATCACACTCCCCCGTCGCCAGAGGGCGGAGGCGGGTAATACCAAAAGCTTAATACTTTTGGACTCTACTGTAGCGGCGGTCTATGACCGCCGATGGTTAACTCCTGCGCTCATAGAGACGCCGCTACAAGTTAAAACGTCGCGCTAAAGTTCAAAACCTAATAGATATTGGTATAAATCAAGGTTTGTCGAGTTCCGCAAGGGCCTTTTGCAAGGAGGCGGCCGCCGAGGGTTGGTTTGAGTTGGCTAGATCCGATGCTGCCTTCTCTATAATTTGGCGTCCGTTTTCATGCAAGTTCTCAAGAGTAGATCGGACTTCGGTAGCCAGATCATGAGGGCGTTCCTGACTTGCGAGCAGGAGGAGCAAGGCAACGCGGGAGTTTATCTTATCGGGTTCCAAGGCGATGGCTTCTCGCAAAGAGCGCTCGGCCAAGTCCTCTTTACCGGCATCGAGTTGATAGATTGCCACGCCATGGAACCACTCCGCACGGGACTGTCCGGGAGCAATGGCATAAATCCTCACCCATTGGTCGTTACCGAGTTTGTATTCCTCGGGCAGCGGGTAGTAAAGAGGGGTCAGCCAAGTAGGTTGGGGGCGGGTTCCTTCCAGTAAAGCCGGAATGAATCCATCCCTGGCTTCGTCGTCCTTACCCAGACCTCGCTGGAGTCGGACATACCTCTGGCCAAAGGAGTCCCATGAAAACAGCAGAATATGGGTCACGCCCAATTCTTGAATGCGGCGCAAGGCTTCGTTCTCATCACGCAGGGAATAGATTTCCGCCGCTTTTCGAAGGCCCTCAAGGTTTTCCCAATACAGAGTGCCGAGAGCCTTCGCGCCCCCGTAGTAGATGATTTCCGTGGATGTGGAGGGGCTCGCCAAGACAACAAGGCGTTTCCCGGGAGCGGTGGCGGCCAATCGTTGGCAGATATCGCGCGTGACCACGGATGGAACGATGGACTGATCCACCATGTTTCCGCGTTCTTGAGCATCCATAACGCGAAAGAAGATGGCGGCCGAGGTCGGCAAGGTGGCCAGCAGAAGCACCGCCCAAGCGGAGATCGCGCGCCAGCGCGGAGCGTGATGCGAGAGGATTAGCCACATGGCAGCCAGAACCATAGGAATGACCATGGCCGAAGCGGTTCCCGACCAGCGAATCTGGCGTATCGCAAGAAGCGTCATGATAAGCACGGGCAGGAATGCAAATACCAAAACAGCAATCTAATGCTGCGGGAAGGAAAATGGCAATCGCGCAAAGGCCCAGAACAAGATGGTCTCTCCACTGAAGTTTTGGAATGGCGTGCGCTCCTAGAGCCCTGGTAATTCTGCACATCAACTCGCCGCCGGCCAGCCATGCGAGCGAGTAGAGCGGGTGGTTGACCTCGAGCCGCCAGCCCATGTGCGAGGGAAAATACTCGACCGCGTAGAGCAGGATGCTGGTCAATGCACCCGTGAATCCCCAAATTCTCCACGCGTTGGTATTTACCCGAACCGTTGGGTTGCGGCTGGCGATCCAGGTTGCCAGAATGCCTCCCAATGCTGTTGCAAATAGGATAGGTAGTTGCGTGGCTGCACTGATCCAAAGTCCCATGGCGGTGGACACCCCAGCTCCAGCGAACCACCAAGCGGATTTGGGACTCTCCCCTTTGTTGAAAAATCCCACTCGGGCACCTGCCAAGAGGAGAATTCCCAGCGCCGCAAAAAGGGCTACCAATCCATGGTGGTCGGCTTCACCGGCCCGAAAGAAATACAAAATAGAGCGCGCGGACAGCATGCAAAGCATCCACGCCAAGGCGGCTTCTTTTCCAAACGCTTTCCATGACAAAAGTAGACCAATCAGAAAAAAAACCATCCATGTCACGGGACCAACGAATAAGGCCGCCCACTCGATTTCTGAGAGGCCGTGAGGCTTGGGAAAAATCTCCAGAGCTTTGGACAGGGCAATCAGGTTCCACATTTGCAGGGAACTCCAGTGAACCTCGCGTCCGGTCGGAGGGTTGTCGCTTTGCGTCTCTCGAAGGCGGAACACCCCTTCGCGCGCCATTCTTTCCGCATGCATAATCCACCACCGGCCATCGGGCGCGCTGGTGATCACAAGATTTCGCGTTGTTTCGCCATCGGCGGTGCTGATTGGTTCCACCAGCCTTCCGGTAGGCCCGAAGTCTGATGAAATAAGAATCTCCCGCACTCCAGTCCAAGTGTCCAAGCCTATGCAAAGAGTCGCGTAGAAGAGGGTAAATATGAAGGCAAGATGGAACAGGCGGAAATTTGAACCCGCAGGTAGGATGTGGGAAAGTGATGAACGGAGAACGGTTGTTTCGGGCGAGGATGTTTTTTTCGGCACGAAATTTTACCCCTCTTTCTCTTCGTCTGCGTCAACAACGCCTTCCGGTGCTATGAGGAAGACATCTCCAGCAGGCACGCTCTCCACTGCGGCCAGCACGCCGATACCGCCGCCTGTGGCAAGGCCAGCCAAATCGGTCTTTACCACGGCAGACTGAACATCCACAATCACTCTCGTTGGCGGTGCCGAGACAACCGTTTTGGCTGATGTGCCCGCCGCGATATCGCCTGTTGATGACCAGATGGTAATGTCACCGCCACGGAGAGTGAAGATACGACCCTTGCCGATGGATACATCACCCATGGCGAGAATCTGAACGGCTCCTCCATATTCTGTTAGCACTCCGGGAGGAGTCGAAGAGGGATCTTTGATTGTGGAAGCGATAGAAATATCGCCGTAAGGCGCCAAGACAGAGAGATCCCCGCCGCTTCTGGTAACAATATCCCGCGAGTGCGTGATAACTCTTCCGTTTCCGGACTCGAAAATCGAGGCGATAGCCTGCTTTCCTGTCTCATAACTTCCGGTCTCTACCGCTTCTTTAGCCGTAATGCGGAGGGTTTCAAACAAGAGGTCGATGGCTTTCAACGCGCGCGCTTCGATTGTTTCGCCTATAGAACTCAGGTTATTGCCTTGTGCTCCAAGAAGCCGGTCGAGTTTCAAGGTGCTGGCTGACAGGCCGGTTGAAGGCCCGATACCTGCCATCACAATCATGTCGCTGCCTGTGAGGGGCAGGGCGGGATTTCTCAGGTTGCCAATGGAGGTAATGCCAGCGCCTGTGCCATCTGAATTTCTGCTTCCCGTTCCCAAATCCAAATTGCGACCCGCGAGCACCTCAAGAAAGCCAGGGCCGGAAATCTGGATGTCTCCCGCAAGGGGACCGCTGTCGCCTGTGACCGAATTCCCAGGTAGTGAAGCCAGCGCACGAAGATTTGTAGATGCTGAATAGGGTAGTATGTCCCTGCCTGAGGCGACAATCGAGATGTCTTTCGGCGAAGTGTTTTGGATGTAAAAAGAAACATCTGCAATATCTTCGGATGCAAAAATCCGGGCTGCTTTGGATGAGAAAACAGTTAGTCCCTCAATATTACCATCTTCCGCATAAATCCGGATCGGGTTTTGATCCGAGCCATGAAGGAGCGAGGAATCATGCAAGTTGGTTTGGAAAGAAGCACTGGAGTATGCACCTGAAAAAGAGCCGATTTCTGTAAATTTTTCGAGATAAGGTGTAAAGATGCTTGCGGAAGTCGAGGCAAGGTTTGTCTTCACTCGGCCAAGAGCGAAAAAATCCGAATATCCCAGAGGTTGTAGGGCATCGATTTTGCCTGCTGCCAACAGATCAATAGTCCCCGTGCGAGAGGGGAAGAGTGTCAAATCGCCCGAGAGTATGATATCTCCTGATAAGGCGGTTGAGACCAGGTTTGGCGGCAATGTTGCCACCAAGGAATCCATGGGCTCCACAGCGGTTTCAGCCAGGCGCAGCCAAGGATGGTAGTTGGAAGCATTGGAATTAGAGAGCTCCATCTGGGTATCCGACCAAACACCGAGGAGAGGCCGAGGGTTGAGAGCCGTTGGTAACTGGGCTTCCGTTCGGTGTCTGATGCTTCCACCCAAAGAGGTCACAAGAACGCCACTTGTTGATGAAAAGGTGTTGAAGTAAGATTTGTTCCAATAACGATTGTTTGTGCCTTGGGGTAAGAGGAAGGCATTGGCGATCGGGCCAAGGAGAATATCTTGTTGAGCATCGACTTGGAAGGTGGATTTGCCTACGAACAGAGTCGTTGGCAACCATGTCAGTGAGTCTTCCAATTTTGGAGAGGTCATGCTATCGATAATTCCCAGGCTGGGCGATCTCGTGGCATTGGTGATGATGGAACCTTTGGCTTGGATTTTGCCTTGGCCGCGTTCGACATAATAAACGCCGGCATCAATGTCTCCTCCAGATTTGACCAGAAGATCTCCGCCACCTGTCTCATGGATTTTCGTGGCATCTGCTTTTCCGATCGGAGCACGGGCATTTGTGGGAATGGCTGCATCGAAATTCTCAATATTTCCGCCGGCAATCAGATTGATATCCCCTCCACCCAAGGCGCCGACCCCGGCAAAGAAGTTGCTGTAGTCAACCCACCATGTCGTGGAAGCAGGATTCGGGTCGAAATTGGTGGGACCGCTTTGGTAGCCTCCCGTGCCATATTCACCGGTGGTTTTATCCACGAAGCCTCTTCTATAAAGCCAATTGGATGGGAGTTGGCGTGATGAGTCGTCGATATTTGCGCCCGTTTTGCGGTTGAGTTCATCTTTGGCTGCGATACGTATGTTACCGCCAGCCATCGCGTATTGAACTGGGTAACGACTGCTGTTGTTTCTTTGTGCAGCACCTAGCAGATCGCCTTGTGATTGAGAGTCGATAATAATTGGAACAGAAAAGTCGTTTTGCACAAAAATTGAGGAATAATTCTGCAAACGCACACCAGCTGAATAAATGGAAGCAAATTGATTGAGCAAAGTCACATCATTTGCGGAAGAAATATCGATATCTCCGGTTCCTGTGCGAATGACTTGAAATCTGCCGCTGACTGCTGTGCTTGTCAGGAATGAATTTCCACCGGGGCCGAAGAGCGCTTGGTCATAGTTTTTCCCTAATCGCAGAGAACCTCCAAATTCCGACGAGGAAGTCGCAACTTGGCGGTAATCCGATGCCCCAAGATCGGAACCCGCAGACAGGCGGTAGGACCACGACTGTGCATTAAGTGGCAGTGAGGTATGCCCAGGTGAAGCCGCGATGGTTTCAGAAAGCGGAGCCAGCCAGAGCCAAGCTCCGTTCGAACTCGCCACAGTGGGTGTGAAACCATCGTTG
>JAPLTI010000233.1 GCA_026398285.1 Verrucomicrobiota bacterium | reverse complement strand
GGTGGCGGCTCCCTCGAAGAGGCCATCAACCTCACCGGACTCTTCATCCCACAAGGACCGGTTGTTCAAGCCAAAGATCCGAGTGGAAAAATCACGGTGAACAACGACAAAAACCCAGATGTTTCCTACTCTGGTCCAATGATCGTTCTGATGAATCGCCTGAGCGCCTCGGCTAGCGAGATTTTTGCGGCCGCGCTCCAAGACTACAGTCGCGCACTCGTCGTTGGTGACGAACGCAGTTTCGGCAAAGGCACCGTGCAGACGATAGTGGACCTCGACAAATCCATGTCTTTGCCATTTTTCAATGTCCAGAAGCCGGAGGCCGGGGCGCTTAAGCTCACGATCCAAAAATTCTACCGCATTCTCGGCGGTTCGACTCAGATCAAAGGCGTGGAATCGGACATCGTCCTCCCCTCCCGCACCGACAACGCCGAGATCGGCGAAGCCTCACTCAAGAACCCGCTCGACTATGACGAGGTGGCTCCCGTTGTTTTGATATCCAAGGAAAAGACTCCAGCCGCCAGCCTCTTCGTTAACGAGCTTCGTGAGCGCTCGAAAAAACGCATCCAGAGCGATCAGGAGTTTATTTATGTGAATGAAGATATGCAGCGGTTCCGCGAGCGCATTGCCAAAAATACCATCAGCACGAATGAGGACATCCGCCGCAAGGAACTCGCTGATGAGAAAAAACGCAAGGAAGCCCGCAAGCAGGAACGGGCAGCCCGTGGCTCGATGGTCAATGCCAAGGTCTGGCAAGTCACACTCGACGATGTGAAGAACAACCGCGAGGAATTAGAAGTCGTCGCCTACGAGCGCGAGCGTGATAAAAAATACGATATCGAAGAGGAATCAGACGAGTCGGAGGAAGAGAAAAAAGAAGCCAAGAAAACTCCCGAGCCCGATCCCATCCGCAATGAAGCCGTCCGCATCATCAGCGACCTGATCGAACTCAGCAATCCCGCCAAAACGGCAAAGGTCACGGAAAACCGGCAGAATCTGGAATAAAAAGCTGAGTCTCGAAAATTACGTCCGCTCTATGAGCGCTGCGGGCGCGAGCGTGGTTTGTTTGTCAATGAGGTGGCGGCGCGATTATCTTTCACTGTCGAGATAACCATTCTCCCTTCTTTCGCGCAGCGGCGCGATTCACAATCCAGGTTAGGGATGCCGCGCCGTCGGCGTCCCAAGATTCAGCCGCCCCGGCGGTGTTTCTTCTGGATGCAATGGCGGCTCCAGCCTCTGCGCTTCGCGTCTCCGGCTTGGCAAGCACGCCGCGTAAATGGGTCAGCGACGGCGCGCCGACCCTACCTTGCATACACGAGCGCGCTGCCGCGCGGTTGATGTAGCGGCGTTTCTATGAGCGCTGTAAGCGTTGCGCCAAGCACCCCGTTGTTTTTTGAAGGGGTGGTGTAAGTGTCGTAGGCGAATGCCACGCCCATTACAGCATCTACGCCACCTTTTTCAGCGAGAGCTTCTTTTCCGCCCACTTTTCCGGCGTGAGTTCGG
>JAPLTI010000050.1 GCA_026398285.1 Verrucomicrobiota bacterium | reverse complement strand
TCTACACATCGCCCCATCTTGACCATTTCCGCGAACGCATCCGGGTCGATGGAGTGATGATTTCCCCGCAGGAAACAGCAGTGGGTCTCACCCGCTTGCGTCAGGCCGCACATGATTGGGACCACAAGCCGACCTACTTTGAGCTAAGCACCGTCCTAGCTCTCGATCACTTCGAGCGCTTGGGTTGCGATGTTGTCGTGCTTGAGACCGGTATGGGCGGGCGCTTGGACTCGACAAATGTGGTTGCGCCCCTGGTCTCTGTCATCACTCCGATTGCCATGGATCACATGGCGTGGCTTGGCGACAGCATCGCAAAAATCGCCGCCGAAAAAGCAGGCATCATCAAACCGGGGGCTCCAGTTATTTCCTCCCCTCAACAACCAGACGCCGCCGAGGTTCTCAGCGCCAAATCCGCTTCGCTCGCGAGTCCGATCCGTTTCATTGAGTCTCCTGTCGATATTCCAGTGGCATTGCCGGGAATTCACCAGCTCAGGAATGCCGCAGTGGCCATTGCGGCCATCGAGGCGTCTGGTCTGAAATGCCCGCCCGAGGCGGTTGCAAAAGGCCTCGCTTCGGTCAAATGGCCTGCCCGCTTTCAAAGGGTGGGGGAGAGGATCATCGTTGATGGGGCCCACAATGAACACTCCGCCGAGGCGCTTTTATCGACTTGGCACGAGGTCTTCGGACAGCAGAAGGCGACCATCGTTTTTGGAGCCCTCCGCGATAAGGAATACGGCGTCATGCTGCGCATTCTTGAAAAAATCGCAGGTGAATTTCTTTTTGTTCCTGTGCGCAGCGAGAGATCGGAGGACCCCGGCGTTTTGAAGGCTCAGTCAGCGTTGCCCTCACGCGAATTTTCAGACCTACCAACTGCGATCAAGGTGGCGATGGATACCACACTTCCCGTTCTTATTACCGGCTCCCTTTTTCTGGCGGGAGAGGCTTTGGAAAAGCTCGCTGAGGAAGGTTTCGAGACCGATCTTTTTTAGACCTGAGCAGGTCTCTAAAGGCCCACGCGGAAAGTCGAGTAGGCGCTTGCGGCCTTGGGCGCAAGACGCACACGCAGGCGAACATCGTTGTCGATATACTCGGAGTGCCGGATATCTGCTTCGCGGTGCAGACGGGCAATGAGATCCGCCCGGCTCTGTGGGATTTGAAGTTCCAAGGTGATGAGGTCGTCAGCCACAAATTCGCTGATGCGACTCACAAGTTCTTCAAGGCCGGCGCCTGTTTTCACCGAAATAAACACAGCTTCAGGAAAGCGTGACCGCATTTCGCGGATTACAGACTCATCGGCCACATTGTCGATTTTATTGAAGACAATCAAAGTGCGGCGCGAGTCGGCTCCGAGTTCGTGCAGAACGCTGCGCGTGGTTTCGTAAAAATCCATCACCTCCGGTTGACTGACATCGAGAACATGGATCAGGAAGTCGGACATCACAGCCTCCTCCAGCGTGGCATTGAAAGCCTCGACGAGTCCGTGAGGGAGCTTGCGAACAAAACCCACGGTGTCTGTGAGAAGCAGTGGTTGGTTGTTTGGCAGGGCGATCTTGCGCGTGGTGGTATCGAGTGTTGCGAAGAGTTTGTCCTCCACGAGAACCTGGGCGCCGGTGAGAGCGCGGAGAAGTGAGGATTTGCCGGCATTCGTGTAGCCGACGATGGCGGCATTGGGCACAGGAGCGCGCTTTCGGTCTTTGCGCTGTGTGGCCCGGCGGCGCTTCACCGCTTCCAGTTCGCTCTTCAGGCGATCAATCTGGCCACGGATTTTGCGTTTGTCCTGCTCGAGCTGCGACTCGCCTTCGCCCTTGGAGCCGATGCCGCCGCCTTGCTTGCCAAGGTGGGACCATGCTCGAACCAAGCGCGGGAGCGAATACTCCATTCGCGCCAAATCCACCTGCAGGCGAGCTTCCATCGTCTGCGCCCGCTTCGCAAAAATATCCAGGATCACTTCCTGGCGGTCGATCACGAGCATCCCGGTGAGCTTTTCCCAGTTCCTCTGCTGCGAGGGAATGAGTTCATTGTCGAAGATGATCACATCCGCCTTGGCTTCCTTGGCGATGTCCGCGAGTTCCTCCGCTTTGCCTGAGCCCATGAGATACCGGGCGTGCGGTTCGCGGTGATGCACAAGTTGCCGCCCAACGATAGGAATCCCAAGCGTGTTGACCAACTCAGCGAGCTCGTCCAGCAAGCTCGAAGCCTCGGATTCACTCGCATGGCCACAGTATGCCCCTACGAGCATAGCCCTCTCCACCATCTTGGGTTTTTCTTTGATCTCAAACATTCCGCAGCCACCAGAATGGCATTGCCGTCGATCGGCGGCAAGGCAACGCAGCGATCACTCGCATGCCACCTCAATGCCCTCTGAAATTACGCTTTCTTCATCCTTCGAATCGATTAGCTTCCTCGCATCCCGAATGGCTTCCACCTTCAATACTGTCGCTGAGCAGATGCCGACCATCATTGTGGGGGTCGCTGATTTTAAGATCAGCACCGAACCATGCACCTATCTCGCGACGCACGCACTGGGTTCCTGCTTGGGTGTTACATTTCATGACTCCAAGCGCCGCATCGGCGGAATGCTCCACGCCATGTTACCCTCTGCCAGTCTTCATGAGGGGCAAAAAATCCGCGAGGCCATGTTCCTCGACACGGGGATTCCGCGTTTGCTCACAGCCTTGGTCCGCGCCGGAGCGAAGAAGAGCGATATCCGTTGCAAGGTCTTCGGCGGTGCCCAGCTCATGGCCACGGACAACTTCTTTCGAATCGGTTCCAAGAACATTGATATGTTCTACCGAATCAGTCACGAGATGGAACTGGATGTCGTCTCATGGGAAGTCAGCGGACGGGTGAACCGGACTATTCGACTGAACAACCAAACTGGTGATGTCATTGTGAAAATCCCCTCTAAACCTGAATTTATCCGCTGATGAAATCCGCAGCTGACCTCCAGACAGTCGTCGAGATGACGCGTTCCATCCCCTGCGCTCCGGCCATTCTTCCGAAACTCCTCAAGCTCGCGGAGGGGAGTTCCTCCGACCTCGGCGAGATGGAAATGCTGATCAATCTGGATACGGGTCTTGCCACCGATGTTTTGCGAACTGCAAATTCCGCCTACTTCGCCAGCAACCAGCGCTGCGAAAATATTTCCGACGCCATTCTGCGGCTTGGCAGCAAAGTTCTCTACCGGATCGCCGCCTCCACTCTCACGGGGCGCTGGCTCGTTCATCCTGTGCGGGGCTACGGTTGGGAACCTGGCGATCTTTGCCGCCACTCGCTCTGTGTCGCGATCTGCGCCGAAACTTTCGCTACAAAAATGCAGTTGGCTGATTCCGCGACGGCTTACACTGCCGGCCTGATTCACGACCTCGGAAAAT
>JAPLTI010000019.1 GCA_026398285.1 Verrucomicrobiota bacterium | reverse complement strand
CAGGCGTGACCTCGCGGCCTGCCTTTATGGGTGGGGCCGAGAGCGGGGGCGAACCTTGGCGATGCGCATGGCGGCAGGCTTTGGGCGGGCGGGGTGATGCGGTGGCTTTTGGCCAGCGCGAGCCAGCGACCACCCCTACGCCGGAACCGCATGAATACTGTCTCTCGCGCTATTACTGCGGCACGTAGGACATCACCAGCACAGGAAGCATCGCCGCCGAAACCGCAGCCCCGCGTGGCTGCTGGCCCCGCGAACCGCGCCGCACCTCGGCGACGAAGAAGGAAATTTGGCGAGGGCTGGAATTTTCGCACGGAACCAAGAGTGGAAGTGTTCACCTAATCACCGCGATGTCTTGGTTGTTTTATTTTCCCTTCACCGCGCGCTGGGTTGCGCTCGGAAATAAATCGCTGAGGGGGCAGGACAGGGCTTTTGCCAAATGGATGAGTTCGCTATCGGCGACCCATCTTGTTCGGCCTTCAATTTTGGCTATGGCATCGCGCCCGACATCCCAACCGATGCGCTGGCACTGGGCCGCTAAGGCAGGCTGAGAGAGTCCTGCCTCGCATCGCATGCGTCGCACTTGCGGGCCGACAATATTGCGCGGTTGATCTTTCATCGTGCTGAATCCAGCACTTGACCATAGGAGTCTCGACGTGAAGCATCGTGCCGTATTCAGCACGATTTTGTTTTTTATGAAGTCTCAAACTTTAAAGAAATTCATCCTTTGCGCCCTCCTCGCAACTTGTCCCTTTCTTGTTCTTGCCGATGAGTGGCAGACCTTGCGCGGTTGCACATTCGTTCCGAATGAATGGAATGATGGCGATTCCTTTCATGTCCGTCACCAAGGGCAGGAATACATTTTTCGCCTCTATTTTGCGGATACACCTGAGTCTGAGGATTCACTTCCAGAAAGGGTCGCGGAGCAGGCGGAACATTTTGGAATAACCCCGACACAGTCTGTTCAAGCCGGCATTTCAGCCAAGAAGGAGACAGCGCGTTTTCTCGATGCTCCCTTTACGGTCATCACAAGATTTCAGGCGGCTCCTGGACGCAGTAAAATGACGAGATTCTACGCGTTTGTTATCCCCTCTCCTGCACGGAAGGATTTAGCCTCGTTGCTCATTGAGGCCGGTATGGCGCGCTCTTTCGGGACAGTTGCAAAAAATGATCTGGGTTTAGACAGGCAACATTATGACATGCTGGAAGGCCGCGCTCGGAGACAGGGCTTGGGGTTTTATTCAACGAAGAATTTATCAGTTGAAACTCCTAAATCCTCGAACACCTTGCCTGCTCTGGCGTCTCAAGAGGTCGAACCTGTAGATGTGATTTCCAAAACGAACAGCGAGTTGAATGATGAGAGCTTTGAAAATCTCCAAAAAGAAATCAACCGAACACCGCAATTGTTTTCTCCGGAACCTGTGAAGAAATTGTCAGAGTCCACCCAATCGCCCGAAGTGAAAGAGCAGCAGCAATCCGGCAAAATCAATGTGAACAAAGCATCGGCTGAAGAGCTTCAAAGCTTGCCCGGTATTGGGGAGGTTATCGCCGAAAACATCAGAAAGAATCGTCCCTACGCCAATCTCGCAGACCTTGCTCTCGTCCCAAAAATCGGGCCGGTTACTCTTAAAAAAATAACGCCGTTTATTGAATTTGAGTAGTCGAGATGCAGGCTTGTTTTTGGGTAAGCCTTCGTGTGTGTAGAAAACCTACACCCCTCGTCTGGCATAGAAATTCTAATACAGTTTAAGCGAAGTTTTATCTTCTTTTGCAAAAATACTCAGTGAGACGTGTTTTTTTGAAAAAAATCCGTTTCTGGCCAAGTTTGCCTCTTTCCATCTGTCCACCCAAAATCGAGTTGCAGATCATAGAAAAACGAATATAGATAAAGCGTGGCTTTATCTAAAGAAAAAAATCTACTCCAGCGGTTGCAAAATTCCATTCCGAGGGAATCCCCGTTCGATACCCGCATCCTCAAGGGGTTGGGCATCTCTTCAGCTTTGGCAAATTACTATGTAAGGAGTGGTTGGATCGTCCGACTGGGAAGAGGTATGTTTGCTTTTCCCAATGTCACACTCGACAAATACCTTTCTATTAAAATTCTTTCAAAAGACCTGAGCAAAATTCATGTCGGCGGAAAGACGGCGCTGGCTTGGCATGGGTTTCGTCACAACATTCCTGCACGAGAACGCATCGTGCTTTGGGGAAGTGAACGAGGGAGACTGCCGGATTGGTTCACCAAGCAATTCCTCTCGCGGTATGTCAGCAAAAAGATTTTCAATTCCAGCCTGCCTGCGGATTTCGGATTGCACCCCATTCCGGAGCGCCCGGATGGGCCTTTGGTTTCCACTCCCGAGCGCGCATTGCTGGAATTACTGGGCGAAATCGGGCAAGCCGAGGAGATCGAGGAGTCGCGGAATATTTTTGAAATGCTGTTCAGTTTGCGTGCACTTGAGCTTTCCACCCTTCTACAACACTGCACGAGTGTGAAAGTGACCCGCCTTTGCGTTAAAT
>JAPLTI010000362.1 GCA_026398285.1 Verrucomicrobiota bacterium | reverse complement strand
TGCCACCGCAGCCAGCGTGGGCGGGTCTAACACCGTTCCTCAGGCATCTCCCAAGGTTATGTCTGAGAATCTCCTCCAACTGATTGCCTCTACGGTCAGTAACATGAAAATCGATGAGACTCAGACGACCATTGTTTTGCAGGAAACAGCCGAACTTCCCGGAAAAGTGACCCTCGAAGTTCGCATGAGCAATGGTGCTCTCGAAGTCAACTTCAATACTTCCGACCCCGAGAGCCTCGCTACTCTGCAAAATAACATTTTAGCTCTTCGGTCCCAACTCCAGAAGTTGAGCGCCACATCGGTTGAGATTTTTTTCGCCGGCCAATCTCCGGAAGACAAATCTTCAGATTTTGATGATTCAAAATCCGAGATCGGCACCGATTCCAAAACCGGACGGTCCAATGAGCGGGACGGAAAAGACAAAGTCCAAGGCAAACAACAGAGCGGAGGAGCACAGCAATGACCAATATCAGTAAAGAGGATCTGCCTGAGCTTGATCCCAACCAATCGAAGCTTTTTGAGCTCACAACGGGCCTCGGACGCCACTTCCCTGTGCGTTTTGGCAATGACCTCTGGAAAATTGTTTGCACGGCTGAGCCAAAGCCTTGGAAACCTGAGATAGCGCTTCCGCTTTTGATCGGTGGTGAACCATCCGCCTTGGAGTTGACATTCACGCCGGGCGCCAAACTTTTTGAGCGTCACTCGGAGTTTCGAGATATCGCCTCCATGTCGGAGCCGTTTGCATTGGCGATCCGGGCCACATTGAACCGGGAGCTTCTTGACTCGCTCCAAAATGCCTTTGATGCCGGGGTGGAGATCGCTCCGTCTTTGCCCAAACCTCTTCCCCCCTTGCTTCTGGCTTTTGATATTCTTGACCAAAATGGCACCGCCGAAGGCAGGGGTGTGCTTCGGATCGGCCTCGAGACATTGAAACGCATCGAAGCAATCGCGCTATCGTGGCAGACACATAAGAATCCCAAGCTCGAAAGCCTCCCGCAACCCGTGGCTTTGTGTGTCGCCGCGCTTAATGTGCCGGCCAGCGACCTCGCCAACTTGAGGCCGGGTGATTGTCTCCTCTTGGGAGATTCTGCTGCCTGGCCTTATCAAGTCTGGATTTCCGCAGGGGCCTCCCCCGTGCCAACAGGTATCCCCGCAAACGCAGCGCAACCGCCACTCCTGGAAATATCAACCCAATACGCAATGAACCCTTCCGATTCCACACCATCACCAATCTCCAGCCTTCAATTGCCCGTTCTCATCGTCGCCGGTCGTCGCGAAATGACCCTTCACGACTTGTCCTCCCTGCGCGAGGGGGCATCCATCGAAATCGGGAACGGGGAGGAAATCGCCGTCGAACTCGAGGTCAACCACCAAGTCGTGGCCAAGGGGCGACTGGTGCGCGTGGCTGATAAAATTTGCGCCAACATCACCGAGGTCATTTCGCACCCCCAAGCATGAATGTGAATCTCTCAAATCCGCTGGAGATCATTCTCCTGCTGTTGACGACCTCCCTGGTGCCGTTCCTTGCGGCCACCGTGACATCCTTCGCCAAAATCGTCATTATTTTCGGAATCATCCGCAACGCACTGGGCCTGCAACAGACGCCGCCAAACATCGTGCTCACCTCGCTGGCCATCATCATCACCTGCTACATCATGGCGCCTGTCGCCTCGGACACTTTTGCCGTGGCTCAGAGTGAGAATTTGTCCGGCATCACTTTTGATAACGCCCCAGAGAAATTGGGGGAGATTTCCAAACCCATCACACTCTTCCTGATTAAAAACAGCACGATCCAGACGCGCTTGTTTTTCCTTGAGAAGGCCCGCCAACTCTGGCCTAAGCGCTTCGCTGAAAAAGCCACGGAAAACGATTTCCTGATTGCCATGCCAGCTTTTGTCCTCACCGAGATTACCCAGGCATTTAAAATCGGATTCATCATTTATCTCCCCTTCGTGGTTGTGGACCTGATTGTCTCCAATGTGCTCATGGCACTTGGTATTGTTATGATTTCGCCAACAACCGTTTCGCTGCCCTTCAAGCTCATGCTCTTTGTGCTCTTGGATGGCTGGATGCGACTCATCGACGGGATTATGTTGACCTATAGGATTGGATGATATGGGACAGGGATTTTACATTGATATGATGAACAGGGCGCTGATGCTGGTGCTCATCAGTTCGTTGCCGCCAATTATCGTGGCCACAGCTGTGGGACTGCTGGTGGCGTTTTTTCAAGCCCTCACTCAGGTGCAGGACCAGACCCTTCCTTTCGCCATCAAGTTGATCGCCACGATTTTGGTTATCATTTACGCCGCCAACTGGGTCTTTGCGGATCTTTTGAATTTCGCGATGGCTGCCATGCGGGATTTTCCGACGCTATCGCAATGATACCGAATTTCGAGGCTTTCGGGGTGGGGATGATCTCCATGTTCCTCGCCACGGCGAGGATCGGAGTGGCTTTGCTGATCACGCCTTTCTTTGGTGGCCCAACAGGATTGGCGCGACGGGGATTTGTGATTGTTACAACCGGCATTGCGCTGCCCTTGCTCATGCCTCAGGTGCTTGAAATTTCCCACTCGCCCCTTGTCATGCTGGCTCTTTGCACGAAAGAGATCGTGCTGGGTTTGCTGTGTTTTCAACCCGATGTTTGGCGCAGTGACATCGCCCACGGCCAATCTGCTCATCCGCTTCAGTGCGGCCATTTTTTTCGTCACAGGTGGATTTTTTGCGTTTCTTTCAGCGGTCCTGACCTCCTTCCAGATTTATCCGATCCATGAAATGCTTCCTTCTTTTGGCCCCGGGGCTAAGGCGGCGATCTCGGGCATCATGGTATCCTATTTTGCGATGACGGTTCTTTATGCTGCGCCCTTTTTGATCGTTTTCTCACTCGTGGATATGGGACTGGGTCTGATGAACCGCTTCGTGCCCCAACTGAACATTTTCTTCTTTTCCATGCCGGTGAAGAGCGGCCTTACCTTCTTCCTACTCATTTTTTACACGACGACCATCGTGTGGGGTATGGACAAGGGCATGTTTTCCGAAGACTCCCTTTTGCAGTTTCTCTCGACCGTCTTGAAATGAGCGAATCCAGCGGCGAAAAAACCGAGCAGCCAACAGACAAAAAGCTGCGCGATGCGCGTGAGAAGGGACAGGTCGCCAAGAGCACGGATGTCACTACCACGATTGTAACTGTGTTTGTTCTGGCTGCCACGGCGGGCCTTTTCCACACCACGGTGAAAAGTTTTCAGGAGCTTTTCACGGCAGGTCTTGCAGTCGCCAACGACGATCCCGCGACGGCGTTCAGCATGATGACCGCCAAATCGCTGCAGACGCTATTGAGCGTGGTCCTCCCCCTTGCTCTCGCGTGCATCGTGGGCGTGCTCGCCGGAAGCTACCTTCAAGTGGGCTTCATGTTTGCCTTTGAAGCCATGAAGCCGGATTTGAACAAGCTCAACCCCATTGAGGGCGTGAAGAAGATTTTTTCCCTCAAAAATCTCATGGAGTTCGTGAAGTCGCTTCTCAAAGTCTCCGTTCTCAGCCTGCTTCTTTATTTCATCATCAAGGATTCCATCGACCCGCTGATGCAGCTTCCGCTTACGGATATCCAAGCCGTGCCGGGTGTGTTCGAGAAAATGTTCCTGTGGTTCATTCTCCCCTTCATGGGAGTTTATGTCGTCGTGGCCGCAGCGGATTATTTTTTACAGAAATTTTTATTCACACGGGAAATGAAGATGACCAAGGACGAGGTGAAGCGTGAATACAAGCAGCAGGAGGGCAGTCCCGAAATCAAGGGCCAGCGAAAGAGCCTGCACCGCGAAATGATCAACGAGGATACCGTCGGCAAAACAAAAAGCGCCACTGTGCTCGTCACTAATCCGACTCACTACGCTGTGGGGCTCTACTACGAGCCCGGCATCACCAAGCTGCCAAAGGTAACCGTGAAGGGCGTGGACAGTCTTGCCTTTCGCATGATCGATGTGGCCAAGGACAATCAAGTCCCGGTCGTGCAAAATGCCCGTATCGCCCGGCACCTTTATGACAATGTGAAGCTCGACGACTTCATCCCGAACGAAATGCTGGCTCCCATCGCGGAGATTCTCAAATGGGTTCAAACCCTTCCCAAGCGCCAGTAGCCTCGATGGAGGACCCTGCAGCCGAGGCGGTCGCGCTTTATGCACGATTCCAGGAATTCGCCATTCTTGCCGATCCGCTGGAGTCTCCCTTTGCCCGCCAACTTGTCGCGGATGGTTACAATATTTCCGCTGTTCCCCTCTCGCCGCATCGCTCCCAGACGGCATTTCTTGGCGTGCGGCTTGTTTGGCGAAATTTGGAGCTCCATCTCCGCCAACCGGACGATTCTTCGCTTCTTATTTGCAATATCCATCGCAGCGGATCGAATGAGTCGCTCGCAGGTTGCGTGACTTCTACACGCGCCTTGTCGGCGACCTCCACGAATACCGGGATATCGATATGGCCTGGCTTTTCGGACTCACCCGCCGTCCTTCGAGGTATTCAGAGCAAAAAATTTGGCAAAGGCGTTGACTTATGATTTTTTCTGGATTCTGCTCAATTTTTTCGAAACTCCACTAGCATTCCTATGTCAAATCTTACAGTGAATCCCTATGCGCCACCCGGCGTGGATCCCACACAAACACCAAACACCGTTGGTGGAGCAGTTAATCAGCAGGATGCAGACGATTTTTCCGCTTACATGAGCACGTCTCCAGACTTCAAAACCCAATTCGACAGCCTTACTCCAGCTGAACAGCAACAAATCCGAAGGGATTTTGCACCGTTTAAACAAGCAACTGATGATGCGCTGAATGCCTCGGAAGTCTTAAACCAAGCTGTGGTTGCTTATCAGAATCTCCCAGCTGAACAAACCTTAAAAGATTTCAATGCCTCTTTAGCTGACTTTAGCACAAAAGCTAAAAATGCCGCCACGACAGGTCTTGCTTTTGCTGAAACCTTGGCAAGTATGAACCCGGCCCTGCCCAAAAGCCTACCGGACTTGGGGCAAGCCCTCAGGCCCCTTGTGCAAATGGCTGGTTCACAGGATCAAATTGACCGCCTAGATGCGCTTTTCGGAATCCCTTCGTGAAAGAATTTGTGATTTCAGTTACGCTTTCGGCACACGAGGCCGAAGTGCTCTCCGATCAGGTCATGCTCCGCGTGGGGGAGGGGGGGGCCTATTTTCAATTTCGGCTTGCTCCGGATTTTTTGCCCTCGAT
>JAPLTI010000087.1 GCA_026398285.1 Verrucomicrobiota bacterium | reverse complement strand
GATGCCGCCAAGCGAGAGAATCGTGGCAGGCAGGGCAATGTGCCACACGCTATCCAGCCAAAGTGAAGCGGTATTGGGAAACGCAATGCCGTAAGATTGGGTTCCAAGAACAGGAATGGCTGCATATTTCACCAAGCCAATGATGGCGAGATTTGCGATCCAGAAGGTCGGCACAGCGATAAAAATAAAGACGCCGAGTGAGGTCAAGGTATCGCCCCCCCCCCCGGCGTGGCGGGCGCAGAACACGCCGATGAGGAGTCCGAATGTGAGCGACAGAGTAATGGCGGCGACATTCAAAAGGACCGTCGCGGGAAGTCGCTCGGCAATCCGCCCCAGCACTGGCCGGTCGTCCTTGATGCTCCGCAACTCCCCTGTGAAGAGGTCGCGCATGTTCAGCCAGTATTGTTCATGCAAGGGCCGGTCGAGATGGAATTTCTTGCGGAACATTTCCTTTACCTGCGGCGTGATCTTAGGATTCAACTCGCCCCACGGATAGGGGCTACCAGGTGCCAGAGTCACCATGAAAAACGAAACGATGCTGATGCAAAAAAGGAGGAAGACACTGACGAGCGAACGGCGGATAAGAAAATTCAACATGGCGTCGGATTCCCAAGACTACGACGGCACGGCGCGGTGTGTCAAAAGAGCGTCTTGAAGCAATCCCCGGTCGGGACTACAAGAGCTCATGGCACGCAAACGCAAATCCCCTCCGCGAGCGGGTTGGATCCTTGGTCTGGTCACAGTTGGCATTCTTTTTTTTGCCGCTATCTATCTCCTCGGCTCCAAAGACAGCAACCCCGCACGGACAACACCCCCACTCGATGTCGCTTCCTACCTTGCAAATGCAAACAGCCTGCGAGGGAACATCTACAAACTGGAAGGCACGGTCGCCGAGTCTCTCGCGTGGTCGCCTGACTCCGGTCGCCTGATCGCCGTGCAAACGGAGGACGACATCATTCCCATCCTGGTAACGCCCGATTTCAATTCCATGAACATCCAGAAGGAACAACGATTGGAATTCATTCTAGAAGTGGATGAAAAAGGCATTCTTCGCACACGAAAGGTCACCAAATCATGAGAACGCTGTTCGCATTTTGCCTCGCCGGACTGGCAATCGCGTCCGCGGCCTCCGCACAAGAAAGGGGGCCTGGCGACTCAAAAGCCGCGACGGGTGGAGCACGCCCGCCCCAAGTAAACGAGGGATTTATTGGAAGGGATATCCCGGCATTCGATCCCGGCAGCGAGGTCATGAGCTATGACGGGAAACTTTGGAATATTAACAACAACCGCCTCTTCCGTGCGCGATTTGAAAAATACCTGAACGCCCCAGCGGCAACTGACAAAGCCGATGTTGCCTACAGGGAAACAATTGACCGCATTCTCGACCTGCTCGCACCCGGCCATGCCACAAAACAGAATATCAATGCGGCATTTTTGCTTCTGAAGAAGGCGTCGGAATACAAGGACGACGCCAATCTCTGCCGCACGATGTCCGACGCGATCTATGCCGCGCAAACAAGCCTCAGCACGATTGAAAAACTCAAGCGCGAGAACGCAGCTCTCGAGAAACAGCGCTCCTCCGCCGAGTGGAACAAAGAAATGGCGGCGAAAAACTCAACACTCGGAATCGCCACCAGTTCCAAGGACACCGATGTTGCCAAGGAAAACCAAAAAATCGAACGCGACGCCAGATTGGCTACGGCAAGCCGCGAACTCTCCGATGTGGGTCAAACGATCGAAAACAACAAACTCCGCATCGCAACGATCGAACTAACAGCCAAGGGCCACCTTCAGGCTCTAATCATGCAGTATTTCGCCACGCGCCGATTCGAGCATGTCATCATCGCCAATCGTTTCTACCGGGCCATCTACACGGACGGAGACAACTCCATCGCCATTTACAAAAAGATGGTCGATTCCCTCCCGACCAACAAAGACGCGGGCCAGGCGAAAATAACCGGCGAACTGAATCCACAGATTTCCGCGACCGAAGGCCTGATGGATCATGATGCCGCCGTCGGAGCCGGTGCGGGCGGAAACGGGACGAATGTGAATATCTACAATGGCGCTCCGAGGGCCAGATCCGGCAGTTCCTTTTCCGCAAAAGGAGCCAAGCTCGGCATCGAAAATTTCGGCATCGAAAGCCTCACGGGAGGCGCCGCCAGCGCCGCACAGACCATCAGCAAATTGGTGAGCTCGCTCAGCCAAATCGACAGCCTGGCCAATGAAGCAATCCGAGACATCAACGAAGGGATAGAGGCCTACAAGTTTCTACTGGAGCAGGGCGAGTTGCAAAGCGCCACTGAACGGTTGGCTGAGACTTTCGCACTCGGTGAATACATGCCCAGCGTTCGCTTGTTGCCGAGGGAAGCCAAGCGGCGCGCCTTGGAATACTCTCAAAAAACCAACGAGCTTCTGGCTGCGCTGGAAGTCAACGACCTGACGCGAGCCGAAAAATTGCTGAACGAAATCGAAAGCATGGCCAAGGATTTCGATACCAGCAAACCGCTCGCAAAAATTGAAACCGCAAAAACAATCAGCTCCATGCACCTGGCCAAGGCCCGGAATGCAGCAGTCTCTGGGGACAAAGCCGCTATGGAGGCCGAACTCCGCTCGGCAGCTGAAATCTGGCCACGCAATCCCGCCCTGGCCGAAGTGGGGAACACCATCTTCACGCAGTCCGATGTCCAGCAGCAAGCGATGAACGATTTCGACCGCCTGCTGAGCCAGAAAAACCATCGTCAGATTTACAATGACAAGCTGCGTTTCATCGCCGCAGCCGCGATGTATCCCGAGAAACAACAACAGCTGAACGAAGTCCTGCAAGGCATGGCCGCCGTCGAAGGCGCCATTCTCAAAGCCAAAGAAATCGCCGGTCGCGGCGATCCTGCCGGAGCGTGGGAAAGCGTCGAAGCAGCCCAAAAGGAATTCCCCGACGATACCGAACTGAACCAACTCCGCGCCTCCCTCACCACCCAGGCGGCTGACTTTGTGCAAACACTGGCCAAGGCCGAAGCGCTTGAAAACCAAAACCAACCCGGCCCCTCACTGGCCTGGTATTTACAGGCTCGGAAAAAGTATCCCGCCAGCACATTCGCCCGAGCCGGCATAGACCGCCTCAGCGCAAAGGTGCTGCCAGACGCCAAGTAGAAATATCTAACTCCAATCAGGCTGACGCGGGAAAGAAAACTTTCGACCATGAGCATGCGCTCCTACCAATCCTGGGCGACCCACCGCAGCGCCAGCGCAGGATTTTGAGGGCAGAGTGGGATGACTTTCCCGCTCGACGAGGTGCAGAAAGGGACTGAAAAAGACGCAGTTTAAAATCTTGAGGGAAGCGCGGCATGTCATTAAGCAAGCGCCATGCGTATTACATGGCCATCCCTTGTCCTCATAGCCGGTCTGAGCTTTACGGCTTATAGCGAAAGCGACCGCGACGACTCTGATTCAGCAGAAAAAAAGACCTCCACTCAATCTGCAATGATTTCAGTGGAAGGAGGCGTCCTTCCAGCAGGTTCGCGTTTCAAAGACACCACGGTCGCTTCATTTTTCCTGAGTCAAACTGAGACAACATGGGCCGAATGGCAGGCCGTGCGTTCCCATGCGGAAGATCATGGATACGAATTGAAAAAGGCGCCAGCAAACGCGCTCCCCGACCATCCGGTGCAAGGCGTCAGCTGGTTCGATGCTTTGAAATGGTGCAATGCAAAAAGCGAGATGAAGGGCCTTCAGCCAGTCTATACAAGGGCTGGAGAAGTTTACAAAAAAGGAAATTTCATCCCCGGAGTCAACCCACAGGCGAATGGCTACCGCCTCCCAAGCGGTGCAGAGTGGGAATGGGCAGCTCGGGGCGGATCGGAGAGCGAGGGGTTCACCTACAGCGGCGGCAATGATTTGAACAAAGTCGCTTGGAACTGGAATAACTCAGCAGGGGCAAAGCAGGAGATGTCGGACGGACGCGGCACATGGCCCGTCTCGCAGAAGGAAGAAAACGAACTCGGTTTCCACGACATGAGCGGGAATGTCGCCGAGTGGTCGGGCGACGAAGCAAACGGCCCTTTTCGGGGAATCCGTGGCGGCGCTTGGTATGGAGCGGCATCCGATTGCGCCGTGAGTCACACGAACTTCAGCAGCGCGGAACTTGGCTATGATTTTATCGGTTTCCGAACCGCACGAGGCGGAGTGATTCAACCAAACGCGGCAATTCCCCAGCTCATCTTTTCAAGCGCCCAGGCATTACCAGTCGGAAAAACTGGCATGCCTTATACCGCCGAACTTCAAGCTCAAGGCGGCGTGGCACCGGTCTATTTTGCCGTCAAAAAAAATACGCCCCTCCCTGCCGGCCTGACATTGGCAAATGGCAAAGTATCGGGCATTCCAACTGCCTCGGGATCTTTTTCCTTCAGCGTGCTGGCTGAGGATTCCAGCCCATCGCTCCGAAACACCACGGAACAATCCTTCACTTTAGAGATTGCCTCCTATGGCCTCGAAATCAGCTCTGATCCGGCATTGATTTCCGCGAAGATTCAGGAACCTTTCTTTGTCGCCTTTACCGCTACCGGCGGTGAGCCTCCTTTTAAATGGTCCACACCCGACGGGCTTCCTCGCGGACTCAGTCTAGACGCAGCCACAGGCCTTTTCAGCGGAACACCGACCCGGCCTGAAAACGCCTCAATCACGATCCGCGTTACAGACTCCAAAGGCTTCCCGGCAACGCGCTCAGTTCCCGTATCCATCACCACCGACCCGCTCCAAATTTCTCAAACTCCCCCGCCATCTGTCATGACTGGGGTTGATTTTCTCTGGCAACTTGAGGCGACGGGTGGCATGCCCCCCTACAAATACTCACTCGCTTCCGACTCCAAGCTGCCTTCCGGTCTTTATCTCAGCACATACAACCCACTCGGCCGCATAATTGGAAAATCCAAGTCCGAGGGTTCCCACACCGTCAAAATCCTTGTTACGGATTCCCTGGCGCAAACTACCGAACAGGAATTCACGCTGAATATCCTGCCCTACGATCTCGCCATTGAGGACATTCCCACACCTCTCGAAGGCAGGTATGGCGAACCCGTCTCCCAAACACTCAAGGCCACAGGCGGCGTGCCTGCGCTGACTTGGAGCGCCGTATCCGACCTTCCCAAAGGCATCACTTTAAACGCAACCACTGGCTTGATTCAGGGCACACCATTCACGGCAGGCTCTTTTGATGTCGTTTTCAAAGTCACTGATTCGAACGCCAGATCGGTTACAAAAAACGCAACTTTTCACATTACAGTTGATCCCGTTGCAATAACCACCTCCAGCCTGCCTGCTGCAAAGGCCGGAACGCCCTACACAGCAGATATTCCTACGACCGGGGGAGTGCTTCCAGTCGCCATTTCCGTCAAATCAGGCAACGAACTTCCTGCCGGGCTTAGTCTCGCCAAGGGCAAAATTTCCGGCACTCCATCCGCCGCAGGAAGTTTTTCCTTTACGATTTTGGCACAGGACTCGAACTCCTCCGCCAAATTCCAAGCCGAGCAAACCTTCAATCTTGAAATTGCACCCTACGGTATGGAGATCAACTCGGAACCCACCATGATTTCCGGCAAGGTCAAAGAACCTGTCTCCGCAGAACTCACCGCCACTGGTGGAGAACCTCCCTACAAATGGTCCGCAACCGGCGACCTGCCTCGCGGTCTCTCAATAAACGCCACGACCGGTGTGTTCGGCGGCATCCCTTCAAACTTGGCCAGCAGCACGATCACAATCCGGGTCACAGATTCCAAGGGATTCCCTGTCATGCGTTCGATACCCATCGCAATCACCGCTGACCCCCTCGCCGTTTCTTCAGATGCTCCTCCAGCGACCATGGCGGGAGCCGATTTCCTCTGGCAAGTTCCAGTCAAAGGCGGACTTCCCCCTTACAAAGTAGAACTGGCGCAAGGCGGCAAACTTCCACTGGGGCTTTTCCTGAGCGAATATGCGCCTCATGGCCGGATCATTGGCGAACCGAGCGCCACAGGTTCCTTCCGCTTCAAAGTCATCGCCAAAGACACGCTCGGACAACAAGTCGAAGAGGAAGTAACCATCACAGTCATCCCCTACGACCTCGCAATTGCTGACATCGCGCCGGTCGAGGCAAAATACAATGAGCCATTGAAAATCGCGCCCAACGCGACTGGAGGCGTGCCTCCGCTAGCTTGGAGCATCCAAGCCACGCTACCGAAGGGGATCACAATCAATGCCACCACCGGCGAGATCACAGGTGCGCCACTGAACACAGGCACATTTGACTTCACAGTGAAGGTGACAGATGCCAAGCGCAAATTCGCTACCACAAATGCAAGCATCCGCATCACCTCCGAGCCGCTTTCTGTAACCACATCCAGCCTCCCCGCTGCAAAAGCTGGAGTGCCATTCAACGCTGAAATCACCAGCAACGGCGGCATTCTTCCCGTGAACTTCTCGCTCAAATCCGGCGACAAGCTCCCACCGGGACTGACCCTTGGCAAAGGCAGAATTTCGGGCACTCCGTCCGCCGCAGGAAGCTTCACATTCACCATCAAGGTGGAGGATTCCAATGCTGCATCAAAATCAAAAATCGAACAGACCTACAGCCTCGAGATTCAATCCTACGGCATGGAAATCGCCCCCGAGCCGGGCTTGATATCAGGCAAGGTCAAGGAACCCCTCTCCGTCCCATTCACCGCCACAGGAGGCCAACCACCTTATAAATGGTCAACCACTGGCGACCTGCCACGCGGCCTTTCGATCGATGCCTCCACGGGCATTCTTGAGGGCGTGCCCAGCGAACTGAAAACTGGCGCGATCATGATTAGGGTTTCGGATGCCACAGGTTTCCCATCCACACGCTCCATTCCGATATCAATCACCACCGATCCATTGGAAATCATCCATGACCCATCCCCAGAAGCGCGTCCGGGAGTGGATTTCAAGTGGTCATTTCAACTCAAAGGCGGACTCTCCCCACGCCCAATCAGGCTGGCAAGCGAGAGCACCCTGCCGCCGGGACTTTATTTGAGCTTCAGCGGCACATCCGCTCGCATCCAAGGAAAGCCACGCAGCGAGGGAACATTCAGCTTCACCCTTATTGCGGAGGATGCGGGTTCCGAAACGGCAAAAAAGGACCTCGTCCTTGTCATACCCTCCACACCGCTTGAAGTCGCTGAAAGTCCCCTACCCGTTGCCATCACCACACAATCCCTGCCGCCGGCTCGCCTGGGAACACCCTACAGCCAAGCTATCGAAACCTCCGGTGGTCTGCCGCCACTGAAGCTCGCCCTGACATCTGGAAGCCAACTTCCTCCCGGCATGCTTCTTGTTAAAGAAAAACTCACTGGAACGCCGTCCACCGTCGGGAACCATACCTTCACGCTGACCGCAACAGACATCCAAACATCAAGCGCGGAAGCTACATTCACGCTCCTGGTGAGCAACAAACCAATGCAAATAGCCGGCCCCAGGAATGCCAAAGGCGAGGAGTTCAAACCATTCACCGCCGAGTTGCGGGTGAAGGGCGGAAAGGCTCCCTACACATGGTCAAACCGCGATCCACTTCCGCCAGGACTCACACTGAATGCATCCACTGGCATGCTCTCTGGACAACCAGCCAAAGGCACTGCGGGCAACCACTCCGTGGCCGTGCAAGTGACGGATGCGGAAGCCCAGTCAGCCTCAGGCCTCTTTGCCTTCACCATCACCGCTGGCGAACCTTTGACCATCTTAGAAAAAACCCTGCCAACCGCGATACTCAACGCGCCCTACAGTGCCAAGCCCACTGCCAAGGGAGGCAACGCGAAGACACTCAAATGGACTATCGAATCCGGAAAACTTCCGCCCGGGCTATCATTGAACGAGACAACAGGTGAGATTTCGGGAAGGCCAACCCAAGCAGGCACCGAGGAGATCGTTGTGAAAGTGGAGGACTCATTCGGCAATACCAGCCTCCAACTCTTCCCAATCACGGTCGGCGTGGAATTCAACCCCGGTATGGTTTTTGTGCTTGGCGGAAAACTACCCGCCATCTCCCCGCTTGGTGAACAAGCCGTCGCAGATTTTTATATCAGCCGCTACGAACTGACCTGGGGAGAATGGAAAGAGACACGCGCGACGGCTTCCACAAAAGGCTATGATATCACGGATTCAGGAAAAGGAACCGCCGATGACCACCCGGTGCAAAACGTGACGTGGTATGAAGCCGTCAAGTGGTGCAACTTGAAAAGCGAGAATGAGGGTCTCACACCCGTCTACACGATTGGAGGTGCCACCTACAAAGCCGGCAATCAAGCTCCAGACGCCAATCCCCAGGCAAATGGCTACCGCCTCCCCACCGAACTCGAATGGGAATGGGCTGCGCGAGGTGGCGTTTCCTCGAAAGCCTCAAACTACAGTGGAGCCAACGAACTCAACGCCGTAGCCTGGCATGCGGGAAACACCTCCTCCGGCGAGACTCACCCTGTGGGTGCCAAGCAGGCTAATGAACTTGGAATCCAAGATATGAGCGGCAATGTGCAAGAGTGGTGTTGGGATTCCCACAAAAACTACCGCCGCGTGCGTGGAGGCAGCATTAAAGACGATTCCTTCGCGTGCACGATCACGAGCAGCGACTTTACAATTCCCGAGCGGCCATCACAAAATACAGGCTTCAGACCCGCCCGGAATTTTAAAAAATAAGCCACCTCTCAGAGCTCACTGCAGCGGCTTGAGGAAAGGCGCAACGACGCAGCTGAGGGCTAGAATGGAAAAAACAGCGAGGACTAGGAAATGGAGAAACATGCGAAAACCTACGCCTCCTTCCAGACTTCGCAACTGTTGAGAGAAATTTTTTAGACCTTCCACAGGCAATCAAAGAAATGAAACCAACGGGGATTCCTCCTTGGGGCTCGCCTATATCTTCAAAAAGAAGTTTTTCCCTTTTGCAAAGGCCTGTCTAACCTCCCGCACCTATGCTCAAAACAGGAATCGTCGGGCTCCCGAATGTGGGAAAGTCCACTCTCTTCAACGCCGTCACCCGCACGCGCAAGGCCCAGGCGGCCAATTTCCCATTCTGCACCATCGAGCCGAATGTCGGTATCGTGAACGTGCCCGATGACCGCTTGCAGAAACTTGCGGATCTCTCGAAGTCCGAAAAAATCCTGCCAGCGGCGATTGAGTTTGTGGATATCGCAGGGCTTGTGGCCGGTGCGAGCGAGGGCGAAGGGCTTGGAAACCAGTTTCTGAGCCACATCCGAGAGGTGGATGCCATCATTCAAGTCGTGCGTTGTTTTGAGAGCGAGGACATCCACCATGTCTCCGGCGCAGTGGATCCCGTGCGCGACATCGAAGTGATCAACACGGAACTCATCCTTGCCGATCTCGGGGCAATAAAGAAACGCGCTGAGCGAAACCAAAAAGGCGCCCGCAGCGGAGACAAGGCAGCAAAGGCGGAACTCGCCCTGGCTGAAAAACTCGTTCCCCACCTCGACTCCGGCAAACCCGCTCTCACAGCCGACCTCAGCACCGATGAAAAAGAACTCCTGCGAGGATTTTTCCTGCTCACATCGAAGCCAACACTCTTTGCCTGCAACGTAGGAGAGAACGATCTCTCGAGCCTTGATGGCGACTCCCCCGCAGCCAAGCATGTGAAGGCCGTGCGTGAATACGCCGGCAAGCATCTGGGCTGTGAAGCTGTAGTCATCAGTGCCCAGATCGAGAGCGAGCTCGCCGAACTTCCCGCCGAAGAGGCCGCTGAGTTTCTCGCTGGCTTGGGTGTGAAGGACAGCGGCGTAAGCCAACTCATCCGCGCCGCCTACCATCTGCTCGGTTTACGCACCTACCTCACAACCGGTCCCAAGGAAAGCCGCGCATGGACGATCAATGCGGGTGACAAAGCCCCTGCCGCTGCGGGCGTCATCCACAGCGACTTCGAACGCGGATTCATCGCAGCGCAGATCGTTTCCTTCGAGGATCTCATGACTCTCGGCTCCGAAGCCAAAGCGCGTGAAGCCGGAAAGCTTCGCCTTGAGGGCAAGGAATACGTGGTCCAAGACGGCGACGTCGTGGAATTTCGATTCAACGTCTAATCACTCTTCAGAGCAGCCGCAGAAAAAAATCCTATCGAGCTCAAGCCGCGACGGTCTCTGGCCGCTCGATAGGACGGAAACGAAAACGCTCTTCGTATTTTCCACCGCTGTGCTTGCGACAGCATTTAATGCAGGCAGCCTTGCGGCGAAGAATTTTTACACGGGCCAGGATCGTCGAGCACTCGGGGCACGCATAAAAAAACTTTCGCGTGATGCGGCGGCGTTTGAAGGGGAGTTCATGGCAACGCGCCTCGTTGGGAATTCCAAGATCGGCGCAAGCCTGATGCCATTCCTCACCATGGGCTTCGATACGATGGCGACCGACACGGTGCTTGGCCAGAAGATGAGCCAACTCATGGCGCAGCGTCCGCTGAACCTCTGCAGAAGAAACCTCAAGAAGCTTGGGATTCAAAACAACCATTCGATCACTCCACACAGCCAGACCAGCCGTAGTTCGGAGGCCGGGATTCCAAAAGACGCGCACTTGAAGTTGCCGACAGCCGACAGACTTCAGAAGCTGGTTTGCAAAATCCTCGAGCAATGGATCATGGCGTAGGCGGGTCTTGCGCCTTGGAAGGGCTATGTCATCCGGAGAGGTGCGCACGCGCCTCATGACCGAGCGTCCAAAATCCATAACGAGTTGTTTGTATTTCACGCAGCCAATGCAGGTTGAAGTTTTGCGACGCGGGCGATGGCTGTGGATGCGACATCGACACCAGCCTCCGTAGTGCCACGCCCCATGGAAAACCTGACAGTGGCCAAAGCCGTCCGTGAATCAACGCCCATTGCAATGAGGACATGGGAAGCCTGAATCGAGCCGACCATGCACGCAGAACCACTGGAAACACAGACGCCCTCCAAATCGAGCCCCATCAAAAGCGATTCTCCATCCGCCCCCGGGAAGCTGACATTCAGTGTGTTGTCTCTTCATCCTCATGACTCAACATAATCTGGACTGTCCCAATTTCTACCCCAAGTTGTACCAACTCTGCGTGCCTACTTCTTTCCAAGCCAAACATCGCACGCGCTTTTTCAAACTGCTCAATGTTTT
>JAPLTI010000339.1 GCA_026398285.1 Verrucomicrobiota bacterium | reverse complement strand
GATTCCGCACGTGCGGAATCGTGGCGTAGTGAATGTATTTAGTGGATTCCAAGTCCTCCTATAAAACCAGTCAAAAAAACGGTCGCATATCCTATTGCTTGGCTCTTTGTTGTCCCATTTGTAGCAATAACTTCTGTTTGTATGAAACGATCCACATCTGCGTCAAAATAGCTCTCCGCTTTGGTGTAACCATCTGCAGTTAAAAGTCCGGACCAGTAGATCGTGTAAACCACTGAATATCCTTTGAGATCTTTGAGATTTTTCGGATTTGATTTCTTCCAGCGAGTAGATACTTCGTGCACTTTTATTTCACGTGCTTTTCCAATGGGGTGTATCGTCTCGAAGAATCGTTGTTTATTCTGATCGAGCTTTCGTTGGACATCTGCCTGAATTTTTGTTTCGACATCTTCCGGGTGAGCTATTTCGTAAAGGCCCCATCCAGCCAATGCTCCCGCCGCCAACTTTGTGATTATCGAAGCTGCCTGAGGGAATGCGGAAGTTTGAAGGGTTAGTGTGGCTATTGAGAAAATGGCAACTACTTTGCTGGTTTTCATTGTTGGGTGTCTAAGTTTTTTCGGCTGCAGTTCTCAATCAATTCCTCGATCACTTGGGCGATCGAGCGCTTCGATGCCAATGCAAGGGCGTGAGCCTTGCGCTTCGATTCCAAGCGAAGGTGGAGGGTTAAGGACTGTGTGGAATGGGTGGTAGCCGCAACTGATCCGCTCTTTTCGCGAAGGACTTCCGGTGTGCCCCGCTGATCGGACTCCAGAGCATCTGAATTGGAATTATGCGTCATAGTGCCGTATTGAGTCTAAACCACCACAATGAGCGGGCAGACGACAAGGAAAAATTGCAGGGGCGGGAAATTTCGTGCATTAAGTTCTCAATGCGCCGCGTCAACCTCAACGACACCAAGCTGACAATCCGTGTCAGCACTGATGCGAAGCGCAAGGCTGCCGAGATTGCCAAGCGGCGAGGGCTCAGCATTAGCCAGCTTGTTGACGAACTGATCAGCCAAGCTGAGGAAATGAAACTCGATGAGGAAACCCTCCGGATGATTGTTTCCGAGGAGTTGGAAAAATGGGGCAGCTCGGCCAATGCGGCGAAGCTGAAGGGGCGCTCCACGCGATAGGTTTTAGATTCGAGGTCCACATACTGCTTTCGGAGGACCTGAAAAAATCTCTCGGTTTTTTTTACCTCTCCGGAATTTTTTTTTCTTCATCCACGGAGCGGATGCTTTTTGATAATGGGCGGGAGAGGATTTCGCGCAGACGGGATTTGGCTTTGAGGTGGAGCGGACTGGCTTGAAATGCCTCTAGCTCCTCGTGGTCACGCCGGATGCATTCCCACACAGCCTGAGGGAAATCTTCAAGGGGTTCTTTGGTTTTTTTCATTCGATGTCTTCCAGAGGCAGCTTGGTCTGAATGGCGCGCAACTTGACCATCGCCTTGTGAATGGAGTTGTCCACGACACCACGGGTCACGCCGAGTTCTCTCGCCACATCCTCGGGTTTCCTGCAATGGAGTTTGACCGATTCGAAGATCATGAAAATTCGTGGCGAGACTTGTTCCCGGAGGACGCTAAAAAGTAGTGCGGACCGGGCAGCTCGAAATGCTTCACTGACCTTCTCATCTAATGCGGAAGCCTCTTCCGGAACATCGGGGTATTGGTCTGAATCGAACCACACCCTGCCTTCATTGTGGCGTCGTTGGGAGCGCATGAAGTCGACAACTCGGCGTTGGCAGAGCGTGGTAATAAACTGTCGAAGCCGTCCCTTGGCGTCTTCTAATTCAAAGGTTGGCTGGGCTTCGTGAAAAGATTGGAAAACCCGCATCGTCACATCCTCGACATCCGAATCGGACAGCGTGTGCCAGCCTCGATGAGTGAAAGAATGGGATACGCAAACGCGCACGGCTTGATGATAGATGTCGAAAAACTCGTCCCACGAGGATTGCCACAGTGCGTCATCGCTGTCTTTTTTCAACCGTCCGAGCAAGGTTCTTGGAGTGGTAGGAAAACTCATTGTTTCGCGATCATGGAGATCATGGGTGTGGTCTTGAAATCCTTTTCGGAGGCAGTGTCATTTTCTCTCGGTAAGATGAATTTTTTTCGTGTAACCAGGCTGTGAGCGATTAAAGCACGGAGATGGAAAACTCAGGCAACTTCCATGCGGGCCTTGTTCTTGACGGCTACCGCCTTCTCCGTCCGATTGGAGCGGGTGGGTTCGGAACCGTTTGGCTGGCCGAGTCGGATGCCTCGGGAGGCTTCCACGCGGTAAAGATAGTGAACAGTTCTCAGCGAGCCTTGGAGCGGGAGTTGTCAGCTGTGCGACGGTTCCGGGAGTTTTCACGAACGATGCGCTCGCCCCATTTGATTGCCATCGAGCATGTGAACACCATCGGCGATGCCTTGTTTTATGTGCTTCCGCTGGCCGATGGAGGCCCATCGTCTGTGCCCACAGATCCGGAGTGGATTCCGGATACCCTTGCCTCACGGATCGAAGCCAGAAAAAGCGCTCTAGCATGGTTTTCCTCCAAGGAAATTTTAGAGGACTTCCTTCCTATTGCCCGCGTGGTTGCGGAGATGAACTCGGCCGGAGTGGTGCATCGCGACATCAAGCCTGCGAACATTCTCTTTTTTGGAGGGAGCCCCTGCCTGGCCGACATCGGGCTTTTGGATGACGATACTCAAAGCCTCTCAGTCCGTGGAACACCTGGGCATGTCCCGCCTTCGTGGTATTTGGAGGCCTCGGGGCAACCGGACATGTGGGGCTTGGCGACGACCCTCTATTCTCTGCTGAGCGGCAACCACCCGGACAAAATCGGACGATCCAACTTTCGCTGGCCACCACAAGGTGAAACTTCATTGTCCCCGGGGGAGCACTCCAAATGGAAACACTGGCATGCAGCGATTCTGCGGGCAACGGAGGAAAGCCCTCACGAAAGGTTTCTAACCATTCAGTCCTTCGCAGATGCCTGCGATTGCTCTCAGGAGGGCGAGTTGATGCAGGCTGGCGGTCTATCAAAATCCCGTATCGGGATGGTGCTGGGCGTAATTGCGGTTCTGATTGCCTTCGCGGTAGCGTGGTCGTGGAGGGAAAGCCGAGGGAAAACCCCGGAGGTTCCACAAACTGAAACTTCAGGGCAAATCCTCCCGACTCAACATCCAACTCTCGATGCGGCTTTTTCTGAAAATATAACCACGCCTCAGATTTCTCCGCCTGAAATTGATCTCTCTGGCGCCCTAGAAGCCATAAATAGAGTCAAGGAGTCCATTAACGAGGCTTCCATACGGGCAGAGCAATCACGAAGCCCTAATGCCCTTTGATCAGAGCGGGAGCGATATGCCTGACACTTGTTCGTCTCGGCGATTATCTTCATCCATGGGTGGGCTGCTTATGAGGCTGGGTATCGAGGGGAGTGAAAGTCAACGGCCGGAGATAGGTTTGTGTGCCGGGATGTAGATGTTCTCCACCCTCCAAATTGAACTAGATTGGCTGTGGGGGCATTTGCTCAGTTGATTTTTCGCAAATGGAATTTTGCGCTTGCTCCCACAACCCGATCTAGAGCATCTTTTTGCCAGAAATCCGCCTAATGAGCAATCCAACCCAACCCAACATAGGCACGCGCTACTTTCACACAGACGGCAAGGAAGTTTTTGGGAAGTTGCCGGCGACATTTCTGATTTGCGCGTTCCTCTTCTGCTGCCAATTGTAGAGTTGCGCTCCTTAGCTTGGCTCAAGAATAAGACCGCCATCGGAATGATGGTCATTGGTCTATTTCCCTTGTGTGCACATGACTTTCTTATCAATGAACCACGCCTAGCTTACTGGGCTCTAGCTTTTTATTTTTCAGCTATATGGGGCCTATATTTTTATGGTGAGTTTGCTCCTCCAAATGCAACAAAGCGCAATGCACTAATTTGTTTTTTTGGAACAGGTATTTTTTCTATAGCTATTCTCCTGTTTGCCTACTCAATCCCGCCATTTAATTTCTTGTTTAGCCTTGCACATTCGGATGCCCTTCCCATTAAGTTTTTTGGCACGCTCACATCAGTAGCCATACCAGAGGAGATATGCAAGGCTTTGGTATTATTCTTACTTATCTATACATCAAAAGAGAAACTTCATCCAAATACACTTCTCTTTTACGGTTTAATTTCTGGACTGGGGTTTGGAATTTATGAAGGGGTCGATTATCAAATGGGTCGTAACTTCAAATATGCGGATAATACTTCTCAATACTATTTGCTTAATATGCTTAGACTTACATCTATACCATTCGGCCATGCAATATACACTGGAATTGCTGGCTATTTTTTAGGACTTAGCTGTATCTATCCTTCTCGCAAGCATGGCCTAATTTTCATCGCAATTTTGTTACCTTCTTTATTCCATACTTTTGGAAATACAATGGGAGGATACTTCATGCTTGGAAGCGATGCACTTGCTGTGCTCACGCTCATGGTCTATATGTCGAAAAGCCAAGAATTTGAAAAAGCGCTCTGTGAAGATAAGTCTCTGTCAAAGGATAGTTCAAACGGTGATGCTTCACCCCAGTATCCCAACGGATAAAAAGTGATAATCGTTACACCAAAGC
>JAPLTI010000018.1 GCA_026398285.1 Verrucomicrobiota bacterium | reverse complement strand
AAGAACTTGATTTCGTCGCTTCTCCTCCTTGGAACGTCCTCGGTGCTGCTGGCCGCTTTCGCCTTTGTGCCACTCGACACACCCCCGCCGAAAGCCACCGATATTGGAGAGATTCAATTTGAGCGCTCAGACACGAGCATCAACAATAGCGAATATATCTCGATACCCAGAGAAGAGTTTCTACGCTTTTTCGCAGACGGCACATTCAGCACTGAGTTCAAGACAATGGATAGAATCAGAACTATGCCACCTGACATAAACCAGAATGGCGGCCGGAACCTTTGCGCCGGCCATTTTGCGACAAAGGACGGACGCATTTTTGCATTTTGTCGCTACACAAAAAACGCCCTCGAAATTTCTGATGCGAATTACAAACAGGGTTGGTTTATCCTGGAAAAATGAAATGTCTAACGAGCCAGTCGACCTAATCCCTGTCCCTTCGGGACTTTTGGCATACCTCCTGCTGATTCCGCTTCGCGGGCAGGAGGAATGCCAAAAGCAAGCAGGGATAGGTGACTGGGGACGTTCGGAAAAGAAATAATCTCCCATGAAACTGCTCCCTCTACTATTCCTTACTGCTCTTGTTTGTTCAGCGTTAGCTCAATCAAACTACAATCAGACTACGGTCACCGTCTCACCAGAAGATGGAGTTACCCCCATGACCTTTATCGCCAATCCGGCGGGCATTTGTGCGGTGGTCAACAAGATCAAGGACACCGGAAAGATCGTAATTGTTAAGACACTCCAAAATGGTGCAGCGGACAAAGCTGGAGTTCTTGCGGACGATGAAATTATTCAGATTGATACAACCAAGACAGAGGGCATGGACTTGCAAGCTGCGGCCGACATGCTGCGAGGTGATCCGGGAACCACAGTAAAGCTCACATTAAAGCGTAAGGACACAGAAGGACCGATTATCGTCAATGTCACGCGTGAGATTGTCAATTTGCGGAATGAGAAATAGAATAAGAATATCTCTTCCAGTTAATCGCTTGCCCGTGGGGAGTTTCGATGAACACCAATTTGACGTTCCACCGCATAGGCACAGGGCCTGCGAAGAGCAGAGCACGCCGAGTGCCTTCGCTCCGCCCGCCGTGCCAGCCAGCGATACCTGACGAGGGACGTTAGGCAAATCGCTATGCGTTATCTCCTGTTCACTGCATTTCTCAGCCTGGTTCATCCAGCGCTCAGCGCCGAAACTCTCAATATTCCCGCAGACAGCCAGACTATCCTGAAGTCCGGCAAGTGGACGCCGACACCTGCACAAGCACAACTTGCCATTGCTCGGATACAGGCATTCCTACAGGAGCCTGAGCCCTCCGATCAACGGAGCAAACCCGTTATTGATGCCATCGTCGCCAACAAGATCGGATATCGAGTCCAGTTCATCGGAGCGCGAAGAAACGGAAGGGACATCATCGTTTGCAACTTCTTTCCTGCGAAAACGGCCAATGAAAACGACCCCTTTTCCGATTGGCGCGAACGTCAAGTTGTCGTGGATGACGGAGGCTTTGCTTTCTGGTTGATCGAGTATGATCCGGCTACAGACTTCTGCGGAGCCTTCCAAGTGAATGGCGATGCGTGACGAATAGTGTTGCCCGTCACGATAATCACGGGGGATTTTTTCAAGATAATCAGCGAGGATGAGGGCTGATTTTGCGTGGTCTGGGC